>WTGD01000097.1 GCA_011523725.1 Nitrospinota bacterium | reverse complement strand
TCGCGGAGCACGACGCCGTAGCGCTTCAGCAACTGCCGCGCATGGGCCTCGCGGCCGGCCTCAATGTCGAGCGCGTCTTCAGCGCTTCCCCAGAGCGACCAGCGGCCCACGGGCATGAAGCGCTTTTTCGCCTCGCGCGATATGGCCCGCCCGCCCGGCAGGGCGCGCAGCCGCCGTTCGCCTTGTTTCTTTTCTTTCGCGCCCGCTATCAGGGCCCGCAGGCCCGCCACGCCGTCGCCCGTCACGAGACCGCGCGCGACGAGCTCCCAGAGCGCCTCCTCGGCCTCGGTCCTGAGCCTGCCCGTCGCCGCCGTGATGTCGGCGAGGAACGACGCTCCCCGCTCTTTCAGATAATCGAGTATCTCGCACGCCGCGCGAGAGAGATTCCCCCGCCAGGCATCTTCGGCTTCCCGGGGTTTCAGGAACAGGCCCGCCTCCTCGCGCATCAGGAAGGCCAGGAGCGCGCGGCGCGTGGGCTGCGCGCTCCGGGGCTTCCTGGCGCGTTTGCCGTTCGGCGCCTCACCTTCCGGCTCGGGCGGCGCGCCGGGGCGCAGGCGTCCCCAGGCGACCAGGCCCGAGAGGCAAAGCGCCTCCAAGTCGGCGGGATCGTAGTTCCTGATGCGCGCGGGCAGAATCTGCTCCTCCCAGGCGGGGGCGGGAAGCTCCAGCCCCTGAAGCTGGCGGACCACCTTGAGCACGCCGTCGCGCCCGTGCAGCATGGCGTCCTCGTGCACGTGCTGCCACCGGAGCAGGTAGCGGACGAAATCCGCCGCCGTCACGGGTTCTATCTCGCGCCGCAGCTTGCCCAGCGTCATGCGGTGGACCCGGGCGAGCAGCACGCGGTCGCACCACTCGGTTTCGGCATCCGGCGAGAGATTAACGAAGCGGCCCCTGAGAACCGCTCCCTCTCCTTCGAGAGCGGTCAGGGCGATCTCGACGTCAGAGCGTCCGATTCCAATCCGGGCGGCGAGTTCGCTCGCCGTCACGGGACCCGACGCCTCCATCCAACCCCGGACGATGGCGAGCACCGCCTCATCCTGCGCGGGCGGCTGCCCCTCATCCCCCTGGAAGGGGATCGTCTCGGGCATGAGCCTGATCCCCGGAACCGCCGCGCGCACGAGCGCCATTCTCTCCGCCGGAACCCAGCCTTCCCGCTCTACGCCATCCACCCGCCACGACGCCTTCGCCACGCGGTTCATGTCCAGGAGTTCATCCACCCAGGCGGACCACTCGCCCGCCTCCTCCGCAGGCAACACGCACAGGGAGAGCAGCGCGTCGTGCAGTTCGTCCGCGTCGCGCGGCGCCGGCCAGGCCTGCTCGCGCACCTCCTCGATGACGTCCGGGTCCAGCCGGGCGCTCTCGGCGTCATCGGGCAGGGCGCGCCTGAGCGGCACGGCGCGCGAGCGGCGCTCTTCCAGCGGCGCGTCGTCGATGAAGGCGTAGGGGTTCGCGTTCAGTATCTCGTGCGACATGGGCGAGGGCGCGGGCGTCTCGACACCATAGGTCCTGATCTTCCCGCTCTCCACGTCGGCGATGAGCGCTCTTAAGCTCTCGATGTCCATCGCCTCGGTCAGGCAGTTCTCGATCGTCTCGTTCACGAGCGGATGGTCGGGCGGCTCGATGGGGCCGTGGTGGTTGTCCTGGCAGGCGAGCTGGGCCGGGAACACGGCGGCGAGCAAGTCCTCGGCCCGCATGCGCTGGATCGCGACCGGCACCTTCTTTCCCCCGCTGTGCCTGGGGAGCGCGAGGGCGCGCGCCGCGTTCCAGCGCCAGCGGTTGGTGAACATGGGCGACTGGAGGGCGGACTGGAGCATGTCCTTTCTGAGCGAGGCCAGGCGCGCGAAGCCGAATATGGATTCGAGCGGAAAGCTGTGCTGCGAGGAGAGCGAGAGAACGATGCCGTCGTCCGTCGCGGCGGCCTGGAGCTCGAAATCAAACGTCAGGCAAAAGCGTTTCCTCAGCGTGTGGCCCCATGCGCGGTTGATGCGTCCCCCGAAGGGCGAGTGGATGACGAGCTGCATGCCGCCCGCCTCGTCGAAGAACCGCTCCGCCACGATCTCCTCTTGCGTGGGAACGCGCCCGAGCACCCGCACGGTCTCGCGCACGTAATCGAGCAGCTGCGATGCGCCCGCGGCACTTAGCCCGCATTCGGCGCGCATCCACCGGATGGCTTCGGGGGGCGCATCGAGACGCCCCGCCAGTTCGGCCCGGAGCGCCGAGACGGCTCCCGAGAGTTCCGCCGTGCGCGAGGGCGCCTCCCCCAGCCAGAAGGGGATGTTCGGCGGAAGGCCCTCGGCGTCTTCCACGCGCACCTTGTCGCGCTCCACGCGCTTGACGCGCCAGGAGTGGTTGCCGAGCAGGAAGATGTCGCCCGCGTTCGATTCGATGGCGAAATCCTCGTTCACCTTGCCCACGAAGGTCTCCGCGGCGCCTTCGACCACGTCGTAATCCGCCGTGTCGGGAATCGCGCCGCCCGACGTGATGGCGCAAAGCCGCGCCCCGCGCCTCGGTCTCAAGAGAGCGTTTACGCGGTCCCTGTGCAGATAGGCGGTGCGCCTGCCCCGGCTGGTCGAGATGCCTTCTGAGAGCATTTCGAGCACGTCCTCGAAAACGTCTCTTTCAAGTTCTCCGTAGGGCTGCGCCCGCTTTACGAGCGACCAGAGCGCCTCCTCTTCCACTTCCTCTTGCGCGGCGGCCTCGGCCACCATCTGCTGGGCGAGGATGTCGAGGGGCGCCACGGGGAAGATGACCCGGTCGAGCGCGCCTCCCCGCACCGAGCGGATCGCGGCGGCGCTCTGCAGCAGTTCGTCCCGCGTCATGGGAAAGACGATTCCCTTCGGGATAGCGCCCTTCCAGTGGCCCGAACGCCCCACGCGCTGCAGCAGGGAGGCGAGCGTTCTCGGCGCGCCCAGATGGCAGACCAGGTCCACGTGGCCGATGTCGATGCCGAGTTCCAGCGACGCCGTGGCGATGATGGCCGAGAGCGCGCCCGATTTGAGCCTCTCCTCGGCGTCCAGCCTGATCTTGCGCGACAGGGAACCGTGGTGCGCGGCCACGCGGCCCTCGCCGAGCCTCTCCGTGAGCCGGTGGGCGACGCGCTCGGCCAGCCGCCTCGTGTGGACGAACACGATGGTCGTGCGGTGGCGCTCGATGTGGCCCGCGATGCGGTCGAACACCTCGGCCCAGTACTCGTGCGAGGCGATGGGACCGATATCCTGATCGGCCACCTCGACCGACAGCTCCATCTCGCGCTTGTGGCCCACGTCCACGATAGCGCAATCGGGAGCGCCGTCCTCGCGCTTTCTTTCCGCGCCGATGAGCAGGCGCGCTATCTCTTCGATCGGCTTCTGCGTGGCGCTCAGGCCGATGCGCTGTATCCGCTCCCCGCAAAGCGCGTCGAGCCGCTCCAGGGAGAGCGCCAGGTGCGCGCCGCGCTTATCGCCCGCGACCGCGTGAATCTCGTCCACGATGACGGCGCGCGCGGTCTCCAGGACTTTCCGGCTGCGCTCGGCTGTTAAGAGGATGTAGAGCGACTCGGGCGTGGTGATGAGGATGTGGGGGCGTTTTTTGAGCATGAGCCTGCGCTCGCGCGCGGGCGTATCTCCCGAGCGCACCGCCACGCGGATTTCGGGAAGCTCCACGCCCTCTTTCTTGGCGAGCGCGCGGATTTCGCTCAGAGGCTCCTGCAGGTTTTTCTGGATGTCGTTGCCGAGCGCCTTCAGGGGAGAGATGTAGACGAGGCGGCAGGCGTCTTCGAGTTCGCCCGCGAGCGCGTCCCGGATCAGGCCGTCGAGCGACCACAGGAAAGCGGCCAGCGTCTTGCCCGTGCCCGTGGGGGCGGCGATGAGCGTGTCGCGCCCGGTGGCGATCTCGGGCCAGCCGGCCTCCTGGGGAGCGCTCGGCTCTGCGAATTTCTCGCGGAACCAGCGCGTGATCAGCGGATGAAAGGAGTGTCCGTCCATAGCGGAGGTATTCTACCCCAAACGCGGCGGGATGGAAGGCGGGCTCCGCCGTCTCTCCACCTTCCTCACCCTGAGTAGCCGCCGAAGGCGGCGTATCGAAGGGCGAAATTCGCTCCCGCCGTAGAGTTGCGCCCCCATCCTTCGATACGGCGCTTGCGCGCCTACTCAGGATGAGGGTTTGGGGAGCCGGGATGAGGGCGTCAAGCGTTCTACGAAGCCCGATGCCGCACGGTGGATCAATCCCGACGGCGACCCCTACACACCCCCTCGAATGGCGACCGTAGGGACAGGCCCCTGTGCCTGTCCTGACGAGGGGACAACCACGGGGGGTTGTCCCTACAAAGTCAAAACCTCACCCCCTTAGACTCCACCCGCATCCTCAAAAAATTCCCGCACCTGGGCCTCGGCGCGCTCGAAGGACTTGCGCCCGAGCTGATATATGGCCTTGAGCTTGCGCGGGTCGTGCTCCATGAAATCCGTCTCATAGGCGCGGTCGGTGAAAACGTCGTTGATGCGCAGGGTTCGGACGTCCGGGAAGAAGAGTTCACGCAGCGTATCCACGGTGTTCGAACTCGTCCTGGAGAGCGTCATGTAGGTCTTGAGCGGACGGATGCCCGCGATAATCCGCCTCGTCCATTTGCGCGAATCGGGGTAACTCCCCGTCCCGACGCTTAAGATCCGGATATCCTCCCGGGCGACGCCGAGCGGCCCGGTGGCGTCCGCGATGGCGAAAAGGGTGGGATTGTTCGCCGTGAACCCGCCGTCGAGCGCGGTGCGCTCCCCGTGATTGGCCAGGTCGATGCGCTTGTGCTTCAGGAACGGGTGCGCGGCGCAAGAGGCCATGATCGCATCCGATATCTTCATGCCCCGGCAAGAGAGGAAACCATCGGGGCCTTCCCCTGCCTGATGAACGACTTTCTTGAACACCATGGGGCGGTCGGACTCCGAGTGGGTGGCGAGGACCCCGACATCCAGCTTGAAATCCCCGAAAGTCCTCTCGCCATAGATTCTTTGCGAATGCCGCTTGAGCGCGTTCGTCTTGTGGCGCGCGAGCAAGGGCCCCAGCACGTCGGGCGCGAGCTCGAAATAGCGCTCCGCAATCGTCGGGTCGACCTCATCACCCAGCGCTATCATCGTGGCGATGATGGAGCCCGTGCTGACGCCGTAGGCGAGGTCGAAGACCTCGTGCAGCGGGCGTCCCAGGGTGCGCTCGATTTCCGCCAGCACGCCCAGGGTGTAGACGCCTAGCGACCCCCCGCCATCGAGCGAGAGGATGTAGAAGGGTTTGCTCATCGGGGGACGTTCCAGAGAGTAACGGGCGGGTCCGGTTCAAAGGGCTTCGTTAATTTTTCCGGGGAATGACGGTTTTTCATGGGGCCATTCTAGCGCAAACGTGTGGGGTTGTTCAGCAGGGGCCGTTCGCGAACGGCCCCTACACTGATGCGGATTCCGTTTCCGTAGGGGCGGACCTATGTGTCCGCCCTTTTTGATGGTGATTTTATTCGTGGATGGATTTCGTGATCTTCCTGTTTAGGGCGGACACATAGGTCCGCCCCTACAAAATCAAATCTCGTCCGCTCCTGCTAATCCATCCGCACGTAATCGTGCGCGCGGAAGGGCACGCCCAGTTCCTCGGTCGCCACCTTCTCGCACGCCTCGATGTCGATGAGGCCGTTCATCTTCACGGCCGTCACCTCCACCTCGGGGATGTAGTTCTTCGACCACCTCACGAATTCCTTGACCAGCGGGTAGGGGTCTTCCACGTCCCTGGTCTTGCAGACTTTCGCATAGGCTTCGGGGCTTTCCGCCTGCATGCTGATGGATATCGCGTCCACGAGACCGCCGAGTTCGGGCAGGATGTTCCTCTCGTGCGTCTTGTTCGCGAGCCCGTTCGTCACCAGGCGGATTCGCCTGGCGCCCCGGCGCTTGAGCTCCCCGGCCACCTCCTTCACGAGGTCGAGCCGGAGCGTGGGCTCGCCGAACCCGCTGAAGACGACCTCCTCGAAGCGGGTCGGGTCGCCGGCGGCGGCGAGAACCTCGCCCGCGTCGGGCTCTTGCGCGAGTTTCAGGTTGTGGCCCTTGTAGACGCAATCACTCAGGAGACCGCAGAAAAAGCACGAATTCTGGCAATCGTTCGTGACGTTGAGATAGAGCGTCCCGCCGAGAGCGTAGGCGATGCTCCCCTCCTCGCGTTCGGGTCCCACGCCGAACAGGCGGCGCACGTTCTCCGTGGTGAGGCGCGTCACCGCCTCGGTCGACATTCCGTGGAGTTCGGCCAAAGTCTCCGCCACGCGGGCGACGTAGGCCGGCTCGTTGCGCTTGCCCCGGTGGGGCGGGGGGGCGAGATA
>WTGD01000082.1 GCA_011523725.1 Nitrospinota bacterium | reverse complement strand
GAGCAGGACCAGCGGGTCGGACTGCACCAACTCCATCCGGCATGGCAGGCGCGCCGAGGCGACGCCCCATCGTATTTCCTGTTCTCCCAGCCCGAGGAGCCGGCCCGCTCCGGCGGCGAGGCCCGCGTTTTCGGCCTGGTGGACGCCGGGCATGGCTGTCGAGAAACCCTCCCACCGAACGCCGTCGTCGAACCCCAGATCGAAAAAAGCGCCATCGGGGCCCAAGTCCAGATTCTCGACGCGGGGCGGAGAAAACAAGCCGGCTCCGCGCCCGGAGGCGACGCGCTCGATTTCCGCGCGCGCATCGGGAAGTAGGCTTTGCGAGATGACGCGGCCTCTCTCCGTGATGATGCCGGCCTTGTCCCGCGCAATCTGCGCGACGGAATCACCGAGCAGATCGGTGTGGTCCAGGCCGATAGAGGTGATCACGTCGAGAACGGCGGGCCCCACGGCGTTCGTGGCGTCGAACGCACCGCCCAAGCCGGCTTCCAGGACGAGGTATTCACAATCTTCCTCCCTGGCCATCAAGAGCAAAAGCGCGAGCGTCGACTCGAAAAACGAGGGCGGCCCGAACTCGGGTTCTCCCGCCATCTGCGCGGCGGCTTCGGCGAGTTCCTTCGCGCATCGCCCGATGAGGCCGGCTTCGGCGAAGCGGCCGCGAATCCAGAAGCGCTCGATGATCGAGGTGAGGTGGGGGGAGAAAAACGCCGCCGTTCTCTTGCCCGACGCCAGGAGGGACTGCGCCATCATCAGCGCGGTGGAGCCCTTGCCGCTCGTTCCCACGACGTGGACGGCCGACTGCCCCGCTCCGGGGACTTCGAGGATCTCATACAGGCGCGCGGCCCGGGTGAGTCCCGGCCCTTCCACCTTGATGCCGCGAGGGTCGATGCGCGCCCGCCAGGATTTCTTGGGCAGCGCGGCCAAGGCGCTTAGAAAAACCTCTACGCGCCGCAGCGTCTCGATGGGCGCGAGGGAGTCTTCCAGAACGGGAGGGGCGAGGATATTTTGGGGCATCTCAATGTCTGAAATGGCGTCTGCCCGTAAAGACCATGGCGATGTCGTGCCCGGCCGCCACCTCGATGACCTCTTCATCGCGCATCGAGCCGCCTGGCTGGGCTATCGCCTTCACCCCGTGGGAGGCCGCGGCGTCGATACCGTCGCGGAAGGGGAAGAAGGCGTCCGACCCCAGGGCGCAGCCTTCGAGCGGCAGGACGGCGCGCTCGGCAGCGAGGCGGGTGGAGTCCACCCGGCTCATCTGGCCCGCGCCCACGCCCACCGTGCCGTCCTTATCGGCCATGACGATGGCGTTGCTCTTCACGTGGCGCGCCACGCGCCAGGCGATCCTGAGCGCTTTTTCCTCTTCCGCCGAGGGCGCGCGGGGGGTGACGACCTCCCAGCGGAACTCCTCCTCCGACAGCCGGTCGCGCTCCTGCAAGAGCATTCCGCCGGGTATCGAGCGCATGTCCATGCCGGCAGGCGCGGAATCGCTCCCCAGACCGTCAAGACGCAGGATTCTCAGATTTTTCTTCTTCCGCATGATGGCTAGGGCGTCATCGTCGAAATCGGGCGCGACCACCGCCTCGACGAAGAGTTTTCGCATGGCCTCGGCCGTACCGGCATCGACCTTGCGGTTGTAGCCGATCACGCTGCCGAAGGCCGAGACCGGATCGCACGCGAGCGCGCGCTCATAGGCCGCCGCCTGGGTATCCCCCAGGCCCACGCCGCACGGGTTGGTGTGCTTGATGATGGCGCAGCCCACGCCTTCCAGATCATGCGCGAGTTCGGCGGCGGCGGCGGCGTCGAGCAGATTATTGAAGGAGAGTTCCTTGCCGCCCAGAATCTCCGCGTCGCAAAGAGAAAAGCCGCTCCCGCCGCCCAGGCGATAGAGCGCGCCCTTCTGGTGGGGGTTCTCTCCGTAGCGAAGCGTCTGAACGCGCTCGATATTCATCTCGATTCGCTCGGGAAGCGCATCGGCATCACCATCGCCGAGATAGCCGGATATGGCGGCGTCATAACTCGCGGTGTGTCGAAAAGCCTTCAAGGCCAGGCCCGCCAGCCAATCGGCCGGAAAATGTCCACCGTTTCGGACGTGGGTGATGGCGTCCGGGTAATCATCCGGATCGACGAGCACGGCCACGCGGCCATGGTTTTTGGAAGCCGCGCGCACCATGGTGGGGCCGCCGATGTCGATTTGCTCAACCGCCTCCTCCCGCGTGACGCCGGGCTTGGCGACGGTCTCCCGGAAGGGATAGAGGTTCACCGCCACCAGGTCGATGGGCGCGATGTCGTTCGCCCGCATCTCCTCTTCCTGATCGGGCAGGAGCGCCAGGATGCCGCCCAGCACCTTGGGATGAAGCGTCTTGACGCGGCCGCCCATGATTTCGGGCTGACCCGTATAATCGGAAACCTCCCGCACGGGGACGCCCGCGTCGCGCAGCGACCTGGCCGTCCCGCCGGTGGAGAGTACCTCCCAGCCCGACTCGGCCAAGGCCGCGCCGAGATCGGCGGCGCCCCTCTTGTCGCTCACGCTGATGATGGCGCGGCGCTTCCCGCCCATGGGCTATGCTTCCTCCCGGCGCACTTCGTATCCTTCCTGGAGCAGAATCTGTATCAACTCTTCGAGATGCTCGCGCCCGCGAACTTCCATGTGGAGGGTCGAGAGTGTGTGGTTGATGGGCACTTCCGTCGAAAGCCTGTCGTGTTCGATGTGGATGATGTTCACCCGGCAATCGGCCACGATTTGGGAGAGACGCATCAGCGCGCCGGGCACGTCGTGCAGCGGCACCTGTATCCGCGCGTAGCGGTTCGCGAGGGCCAGCCCCTTGCCGATGATCCGCGAGAGCAGGTTGACGTCCAGATTCCCGCCGCTGATCAGGGCGACCACCTTGCCGCTCACCCTGGTTTTTCTCTCGATGAGCGCCGCCAGGGAGGAGGCGCCCGCCGCCTCGCTCAGCATCCGCTCGCGCTCCAGGAGACCGAGGATGGCGTTGGCCATCGCATCGTCGGAAACCGAGACCACCTGATCCACCAGGTCCTGAATCAGGGGAAAACAAAGCTCTCCGTTTCTCTTGACGGCGATGCCGTCCGCAATCGTCTGGACCGTTTTCGACTCGACGATTCTCCCCGCATCGAGCGAGCGCATGAGCGACGCAGCGCCCTCCGCCACCACGCCGATGAGGCGCACGTCGGGTTTTCTGGTTTTCACCACCGCGGCGAGGCCCGAGATGAGGCCGCCGCCTCCGACGGGCACGAGGATGGTGCCTAAATCGGGCACTTCTTCGAGTATCTCGATGCCCAGCGTGCCCTGGCCCGCGATGACATCGGGGTGGTCGAAAGGCGGGATCATCGTGAGGCCGCGCTCTTCCTCGTAGGCGCGCGCGCGCGCATAGGCGTCATCGAACGATGCGCCGAACAGTTCCGTCTCGGCGCCCAGGGCGCGAACGGCGTCGAGCTTGGTATTGGGAGTCGCTTCGGGCATCACCACCAGGGCCCTGACGCCCAACTGCTTGGCCGCGAAGGCCACGCCCTGGGCATGGTTCCCCGCACTCGCGGTGACGACCCCCCACTGAAGCTGCGCGGGTTCGAGTTTTTGCAGCGCATACAGAGCGCCGCGCACCTTGAACGAGCCCGTGCGCTGGAAATTCTCCGGCTTGAGATACACCTCGACACCCAGCTGTTCGGAAAAATGCTCGCTGAGGCGGGCGGGAGTCGGCCTCAGATGAGAGGAGATCGCCTCCGCCGCCCGAGCCGCTTCGGCGGCGATGAGCGATGGTTCCAACGCCTTTTGTGATACCTGGGATTCCATATGTCCTTGTTTTCCTTTGTCCTGTTTGAACAGAAAAAGCGCGCCTCTTTCTACCCGACGCTCGCCCGTCTTCGATCGGCCAACCTCCGATCCGTATATCGGGAGAAGCGAGGCGGGCGTACTCGCAACTTGCGGAGCGCGCACCTGAACATATCGACCGGAGCGGGCCTGTAAGCCGGGTTCTGTCACCCGCCGATGGCGGGCCCGCGACCATCTATCTGGGACGATGGTTGCCCACCGCCTCAAGCGGCCTACCCGGGGACATCGGACGGGCCGCCCTCGAGCATCCCCTTATTTGGCCTTGCTCCGGGTGGGGTTTACCGAGCCAGCCCGGTCACCCGGGCTGCTGGTGCGCTCTTACCGCACCGTTTCACCCTTACCCCGACTCAGCGGGGCGGTTTGTTTTCTGTGGCACTTTCCCGAGGGTCACCCCTGGTGGACGTTATCCACCACCCTGCCCTGTGGAGCCCGGACTTTCCTCCCGCAGACTTCTGCTGCGCGCGGCCGCGCAGCCCACTCCGGTAGATATTTCATACTCCAGCACCATCGCCTGCACAACCGGCGGCCGGCAAGCCCCATGGCGCGGAAGCGCGCCCGTCAATCCATCCCGCCGTCGATGGCGCGATTGGCGGCGGCATCGGCCGCCGCGTTTTCGCCTCGTCGCACGTGGCGTACTTCTACGGAGCCGATTCTTCTGGCGGTCTCCCTCGCCCGCTCATACAAGGGCTTGAGCGCCGCGTTCTTCACCCGATATTTGCCGCTCCACTGGCGGGCCATGAGTTCGGAATCCGTAACGACTTCCACGCTCTCGGCGCCAAGCTTCTCAGCGCGCTCCAGACCCAGCAAAAACGCCTGGTATTCCGCCACGTTGTTCGTCGCCGTGCCGAGATACCTGGTTTCCTCCGCCACGCAATTGCCCGCATCGTCGTACAACAAGGCGGCGGCGCCCGCAGGACCCGGATTCCCCCGCGCGGCGCCGTCGGTGTGAATCCTCAGGTGGCCCGCTTTCATTCGTCGTCCACCGCCGGCAGGCTCAACTCCACGCTCTCGCCCTCCTGGTAGTACAGGATGCGCTTGCAATTCGAGCAAGAGTAAATCCTGTCCTCCGAATCCCTGATCTCCAAAAAGCGCTTGATGGTTTCCGCCATGCGGCACCCCTGGCAGGTGCGATTGACGACGGCGCAAACGGCCAGACCCTTCCGGGATTTCCTCAAGTTCCGGTAGCGCTCCATCCACTCCCCGCTCACGCCGCCTGCGAGGGTTTTCGATTTTTCGAGGAGTTCGCCCAACTCGCGTTCGAAATCGGCTTGATGGTTCTCGTACTTCTTCACCTCGCCCTGCACCTTGCCCCGGGCCGTCTCAAGCTCCCCGCGCGCTTCCGCCAGCTTCTCCTCGTGCCCCGGCATGCTTTCCATGACCTCGAGGACGGTATCCTCTAAAGCGCTGATCCGGTTCTGGAACCCTTCGATCTCAGCACCCAGGGCGCGGTATTCCTCGTTCGTCTTGACGAGCGTCTGCTTGCCGCGCGTGTCCCTGAGCTTCTGATCGAAGGATTGAATTTCGCCCTCCGCTTCACGCAATTTCTTCCTGGCGGCTTCCACTTCGCCCTCGAGCGCCTCAACGGAAGACTCGAAGCCCGTCAAATACCGCTTTTCCTTTTCGATCGAGGCGGGAATTTTCGAAATCGCAGCGCGGCATTGATCCATCTTGACGTCAATCGCCTGAAGCTCCATCAAGGCCGTCAGTTCCGGGTGCACTGCGCCATACTCCTCGCATCGTTTGGTTATCAATCAGAAATCGCTTGGTGGGCCCACCTGGATTCGAACCAAGGACCAGCCGGTTATGAGCCGGCGGCTCTACCGCTGAGCTATGGGCCCGATAGCAACGCGACCGTCAAGAGGAACGCACCCGGAAACCGGCGCGTCCTCCGCCTCGGGCGCCGCCCGTTCGCTGTGCATATATGGCCCCGCGCGCGTGCAATGTCAATCGCGCGAGGTTCACGGCTCAAACTTCCTCTTCGATGAAACTCTTGAGCTTCTTGCTGCGCGAGGGATGGCGGAGTTTTCTGAGCGCTTTCGCCTCGATCTGGCGGATGCGCTCGCGGGTGACGTCGAAATCCTGCCCCACCTCTTCGAGCGTGTGCTCATTCTCCGCCCCGATACCGAAGCGCTTGCGCAACACCTTCTCCTCGCGCGGGCTCAGGGTCTGGAGCACCTTCTGGGTCTGCTCCTTGAGGTTCAGCTTGATGACGGAGTCCTGCGGCACCTCGGCCTTCTTGTCCTCGATGAAGTCGCCCAACTGGCTGTCTTCCTCCTCGCCGATGGGCGTCTCCAGGCTGATGGGCTCCTTGGCGATCTTGAGCACCTTTCTCACCTTGTCGACGGGCATATCCATCTTCACGGCGATTTCCTCGGGCAGCGGCTCGCGCCCGAGTTCCTGGATGAGCTGCCTCGAGGTGCGGATGAGCTTGTTGATGGTCTCGATCATGTGCACGGGGATGCGGATCGTCCG
>WTGD01000451.1 GCA_011523725.1 Nitrospinota bacterium | reverse complement strand
GCGGCCCTGCCTTTTCGCCTTCACAATGCGGGTCGCATATATGCGACCCCTACACTCCCTCCGGCAAAGCGGAATCCCGCAGCCGTCATCTCGGCATTGCAGGGTTTTTCAACAGCCCCCTTGAGGGGGGTTGTAGGAAAACCCCTTCTCGCTCGAAATCGACAACTACCGTCATTCCGGCGAATGCCGGAATCCAGAGCAGACGGGGATACCGAATCGCAGGACGGCCAGGAAAAACGATAAAGAGAAATACAAAAGCAAATCCCTGGATTCCGTCGAACCCTCCCGCCTTGGTCGGCTACGACACCGAAATGACGAAAACCGCATTCACCCGTAGGGGCGGCCCCCCGTGGCCGCCCGCATCGAGGATGTACATCCGCGTGGTTGCGCCTGCGGGGACAGGCACAGGGGCCTGTCCCTACAGCCCCATCGTTAGTTACATTCTCCAAATCACGAAATCAGGAATTTTTCAGCCCATAGATGCGACCCGTATTTTGAGCGCAATAGGGCTGGGCCGCATGTATGCGGCCCCTACAAAACCATGCACCCTTGGACAGGATTGCTCCGCCGAACGCCTAGAGCGTGATCACCAAGTCGGGCGCGGCGGGGGCGAGCGCGGCGTAGAGCTGCGGGAAGCAGCCGGCGCCCACGCCGGCCACCAGGCCCTTCGCCTTGACGTCGCCCGATCCGCACTGTTCGAACGTGCCCTCGGCGAGGTTGCGCCGCACGGCGCACTGATCGCAGACCATGAGGAGGATGTTCTGCTCCGCGGCGACCTTGGCCAGGCGCTCGCCCACTTCGTCGCCCTCGCGCAGGCAGAACAGGTTGTCGTCGAAGAAGAACATGCCGACGACGTTCACCCCGTGGTTGCCGGCTTCGAGTTGGGGCAGGATCATGGTGCCCAGTTTGTAGGTGGCCGACATGTCGGTGGCGAAAACGTATGCGATGTTCATCCTTCAGGTTCTCCTATTGAGCGTCTCTCGACTGGTGGATAATGGCCTTGCCGGCCCTGTTCGCATCAGGCGAAGTATGATTGTCACCGGAAGCGGGGGTGAGCCTCTCATCCCGCGCACGCGGCGTCAACGCCACCTTCTCGTTTCGAGGATTTTTCGGAATGGTGGGCTCTCCATCGCCCGAACGGACTCGATTCGTTCGACCTCATCACCCCTGACGGTGAAGAAAAACACCTTTTTGTACAGACAGCCGGAGGGGCAATCCCCCCACGCCTTGCGGACGACGACGCGCCAGACCTCGCCCGATTTCGCCGCCTCGATGTCCGGGCCGTCTCCCAGGTACGCATCGAACTCCGCATACTCGACGCCTTCTGTCGCCATGTACGCCCGCCGCGCCGCCTCCATGTTCAGACGCTCGCTCAAATTCATGACGAGGACGCCCGTGTGGCGGTATGGCCGCAAGGCCCGAAGCCCGAGTCGCGCGTTCAGGGCGTCGAACGCGCGATTCCCGGTGCGCAGCTTCACGGGCCCCTTCTCCGCCCCAAGAATGCGCGAGACGATCCCGAACAGGGCAGGCTTCACCCCCAGGAGGAGCACGCCTGGCACATGACTCGCACGGGCGTAAATTTTCGAAATTTCAGGGTGCGCGTATCGCACCCGCTCGAGCACGCCCTCGATCTCGCGGGCGAGTTCGCGCCGCCGCTCCGCGTCAAAGAGCAAATCGTCGGTTTCTCTCGCAAGGATGCGGTCGGCCAGAACGGCGGTCTCGGAGACCACGGGAGATTTCGGAGAATCGGCGCGCACCACCATCGGAGCCGGGGCCGCTCCCCAGGCTTTCGTGCTCAACGAAACACTCCAGGCCAAAGGCAACAGCAGGCAAAAAACCGCGAGGCGAAACCACGACGTCATGACCCGGCTTTCGACTCGCTTGTTGCGATGAAACAGACGCCAACTCATCTTATCGATCCTCCATCAGGGCTTCGCCAATATCTTCAAATTCCCCCGCCTCCTGCGGCGCGCATACGCGGGCCGAGCCATATCCCCCACCCCGCCAGAGCGATCAGTCCCGTGAACGCGGCGGCCCACGCGGCCCCGCCGGTGGGAAACAGAATGACGGCCACGGCGACCGCCCCGTAGAGCGCGCGTTCGGGCAGGCGCAAGGGGCCTTTTAAGTATCCGCTCAGCGCGACAGCCCACGCGCCCGTCGCGCAGAAAAGCGAAAGACACGCCACGATGACCCAGCCCAGATCGCCCTGCCCCAGCAGCCTCGGGTCGAACGCGAAGGCGAAGGGGATCAGGAACGAGACGAGGCTAAGCCTGAATGCGATGAGGCTCGTCTCCATCGAGCCAGCCCCTGAAATTCCCGCCGCGGTGAACGACGCCAGCGCCACCGGCGGCGTGACCATCGAGAGCACGCAGTAGTACATGACGAAGAAATGGGCGGGAAGCTCGGCTATGCCTAAATCCTTGAGCGCGGGGACGAACAGAATCGCCCCGATGATATAGGCGGCCACCGTCGGCAGGCCCATCCCCATGATGAGGCAACCGACGATGATCAGGAACATGGCGAAAAACAGCTTGCCGCCAGATGCGCCGATGAGCCCCGAGGAGAACTTGAGCGCCAGGTTCGACTGGATGGCGACGGCGATGATGATTCCGATGGCGGCGATGGGCACGGCGATTTCCGCGGCCTGCCGCGCGCCGTCGCGCACCACCTGCGCCCAGCCTGCGAGGTTCAGCCAGCTCCTGCGGCGAAAGTATGCGACCACCACGCACGAGGCCGTGCCGATGACGGCGGCGTAGGTGGCCGAAAAGCCCGCTACCAGCATGGCGATCAGCACCAGCGGCGGGGTGAGCAGATAGAGTCTTCCCGCAATGGGGTCTTCGGGCGTCAGTTCGTTCGTCCCGAGAGCGAGCGCACCCTCGGCCCGCGCGCGCAGATCGATGAAGATGAAAATGGCGGTATAGAACGCGAGCGCGGGGATGAGCCCGGCTGCCGCGATGCGCGCGTAGGATATCTGCAGTAACTCCGCCATCACGAACGCGGCGATGCCCATGATGGGCGGCATCAGCTGGCCGCCGGTGGAAGCGATGGCCTCCACCGCGCCCGCGTGCGCCGGGCCGTAGCCGGTCTTTCGCATCAGCGGGATGGTGAAGACGCCCGTCGTCGCCACGTTCGCCACCGCGCTGCCGCTGATCGAACCCATGAGGCTCGAACTCACGACGGCGGCCTTCGCCGCTCCTCCGGCGAAGCGGCCCGCCACCCTGAGCGATAAGTCGATGAACAACTGCCCGCCGCCGATGCCCGAGTAGACCGCGCCGAAGAGCACGAAGTAGAAGACGAACTGGAGCGAGGTCGCCGTGGTGATCCCCAGCACGCCGTTGGTCGTCATGGTCATGATCTCGACCACTTCGTCGATCGTGAAGCCCCGGAAGCCGAATGCGCCGGGCAGCATCTTGCCGATGAACGCATAGGCGAAAAAAACGAGCAAAACGCCCAGGAGCGGCCAGCCCACCGTGCGTCGCACGCCCTCGAACAGCAAAACCATGATGAGCGCGAAAGCCGCCACGTCCACGGCGAGCACCGGGTCGATGGTCTCCATGCGTTCGGTGAGGCGTGTCGAGGCGAGAGCGTAATACGCGAAGACGGCCAGCGTTCCCGCCAGCAGCAAAGCGTCCGTCAGTCGGGCGCGCCGTGGCGGGGCGCCCCTTTTACTCAGCGGATTAAAGAGCAGGACGAGCGCAAGCGCCAGAAGCAGGTGGAGGGGCCGCTCGACCAGCGGGGCCTGGGGATAGAAGACGATCCACATCTGGAACGCCAGCCAGAGGGCGCCGATAGCGAGCGTGACCATGCGCATGGCTCATGAAACCCCGATGCGAGAAAACGGGGCGGAAGACGAAACTCTCTGTCCTCCGCCCCGTCGTGGTCGGTCTACAGCCAGCCTTTTTCCTTGAAATACTTCGCCGCGCCCGGATGCAGCGGTACCCCGACGCTGGCCGGTTTGCCGCCGTTTTTGGGCTTGAAGAATCTCCAGGCCGCGTGGGCCTTGCCCATGGCCTTCTTGTTCTCGGCCAGCGTTTTCGTGATGGTGTAGGCGAGTGAATCCGGCATGTCCTTGTGCGCGATGAGCACGGTGCCGAGGTCGACGGCCATCACCTTGCCCTTGATGCCCTTGAACCACTTGCCCGGCACGGCCGCCGTCCTCAGGCCGTGGGCGGCGAGGGCCTTGAGCGCCTTGGGCGGAAAGCTCAGGAAGCGCATCGCGTTGGTGGTGGTGACTTCCGTCACCGTCGGGTGCCTCGGGATGGCGACCTCGAAGTAGAGGTCCGCGCGGCCGTCCTTGATGATCGCCGGAATCTGGTTCGCGGCCACCTGGATGATCTTGCCGCCGCGCGCCTTCATGTCCTTGCGGCTGGTTCCGAGCGCCGCCATCAGCATGTCGGCGACGACGGGGACGGTGCTGCCCGCCGGCTTCATGACGATGCGCGCGGGCGGCTTGGAGAGCAGCGCTTTTTCGAGCGTGTCGTTGCCCGTTCGCTTGATGTAGCTCTCGGTCACCATGGCGGTGACGCGCACCTTGTTCAGCCCGCCGATGAGCGCGCGGATGTTGTCGTGCTTTTGCTTGTAGACGCCCTTTAAGCCGTTGTAGGCCCAAAGGGCGGAGGCGACGTTCGAGAGCGCGATGGTCGCCTTTTTCCTGTCCACGGCGGCGGGATTGCTTACGCCGCCGCCGCGCGCGATGACTTCGGGGTTGCTCCCCTCGGGCAGGCTGGGCTTGAGCAGTTGCGCCAGCGTGGCGCCGAACACGTACCAGGCAGAGCCGGGCCGCATCGCGCCGATGCTGAACGGATCGGCGGCGGATGCCGCAGGAGCGGCGACCAGGGTCGACGCAGCCAGCAGAAGGGCGGCCATCAGGCCCTTGAAGCGCATTCTGTTCCTGAGCATGGGTTTCCTCCCCTCGTTGGTTTCTCCTTGAGAGATGAATGTCTATCCGGTTGTCGCGGTTTCGGGCTCCAGCAGGCCCGATTCCTCCACGGCGCTTTTGATCGCCTCGAACGTGCGTCCCTTGGCGATCTCGCTCGGGGGGCGCACAACCGCCGACTTGAAGCGCCCGGCGAGCACCATCGCCGTCTTCATGCGCGCATGGGCCTCCCCCGAGGGCTCGCCGCTCGAATAGACGACTTCCTTGAGCGGCAGAATGCGCGCCTGTATCTCCTGCGCGCGGTGCAGGTCGCCCTCCTTGACGGCCTCGTAGAGCGCCACGATGAGGTCGGGGATGAACGAGGCGAAACCGACGAGCGCGCCGTCCACGCCCTGCACCATTGAGGCCAGCAGGTATTCGTCGTGACAGGTCAGGATCGTCGTATCGGGCGCGTTCTCGCGGATGGAGGCGATGTCGCGCGCGTATTGCGACATCTCGCGCGTGCCGACCTTGAAGCAGGTGACCCAGGGAATCCGGCCGAGTTCGCCCAGAAGCTCGGAGCTGTAGCTCGCCTTCGTCCACGCGGGATAGACGTGCACCACGAGGTTCAGACCGGACGCCTCGCCGAGCGCCGTGAAGTAGTCGATGACGTGCTGCGGACGGTGCCCGAAGCGCAGCCAGTGGTGAAACGGCATCACGAGCAGCCCGTCGGCTCCGGCTTCTCTGGCCATCTCAGCGTGTTCGATACCGTCGCGGATGCCCTCGCACGCAAGGCCCGAGATGACGGGCACGCTCCCGTCGACGGCGTCGGCGACGATTCTCGTCACTTTGGCGCGCTCACGCGCGGTGAGTGAGAATACCTCGCCCGTGTGGCCGTTGGTGACGAGTCCGTTCACCCCCTCGAATCCGGCCAGCCATCCGGAGAAGCGGCGAAGTTCGGCCTCGTCGATATCCATATTGTCCAGCATGGGAACCTGCATCGCGGGTAGGATTCCCGAATAGCTTCTGCGTGCCACCATATCGTGCTCTCCTTCTTGATATTTCAGCCGCTGGTTTGTGCGGCTGCACAAACGGGAATTTCGGCGCCAGGGGCGCTTGTCTTTCGAACTATCGGTAGTCGGTCATTTTAGCCGAGCGGATATGAAATGCAATCGGGAGTTGCGAATGCTGCTTCGTCTACAGAAAGGAATTTCTGCCTCAACCATCGCGGGCGCTCCGTCTCTCGGAGACCATCACGCATCTGACTCGTCGAAAAAGCGCACCTGCGGCGCAAGCCCCATCAGGGCGGCCAGGGCCTCGAAGCGGCGCATGACGACCTCGCCCAGCATGTTTTGGTCACTATGGCGGCACTTGAGCTCCAGAGAACTCCGGCGCGGCGCCGGCTTGAGTGAAAAGCGCTCCAGCACGCCCGGCACGCCGCCGCACAGGGTCTCCCCCAGTCG
>WTGD01000209.1 GCA_011523725.1 Nitrospinota bacterium | reverse complement strand
CCCCCTTAACAGGGGGGGTAAAAGCGATACCCCTCCCCAGTCGGGCCAAGCCCTTGGGCGAAGGCCGATTCGGTGGGGGGAGATTTGCTCTGTGGCATGTCCCCCCACCAGTTCGCTTTCCCGAGGAGGAAAGGCCGACCCTCAAGGGGGGAGTGAACTTCAAAAGCGTGCGTAGAACTCAAGAACGCTTACCGGAGGCTTTTCAACACCCCCTCATCGGTCGGAATCGACCGAACGAGAGGGGATATTCAACAACCGCCTCAAGGGGGGAGTGTTACCAAACCCGTATTCAGGAAACCTTTGTATTCCTCCGTAGGGACAAGGTCGCGACCTGTCCCTGCAAAGACGATTGCGGGGCAAGGACAGGCACGGGGACCTGTCCCTACAACTCCCTTATCCGCAGAGTTTCTCCATCAGCCGGTCCGCGATGCAGGTGACGCCGGGCGAGCGGTTGTCGCGCCGGCATTGCCGGGAGACGTCATTCGGACGGCTGCAAGTCGTCCGGACGAGGCATGCGGTAGCCGACCCGGAGTTCGGTCAGGATGTAAGCGGGACGCCTGGCGTCGTCGCCGAGTTTCCTGCGAAGCCTCTTGACGTAGGCCCGCACGATCTTCGCGTCGCCGCTCCGCCCGCTCCAGACCTGACGCAACAGGGCCTCATAGGTCGACACCCGCCCGGCGCGCAGCGAGAGGGCGCGCAGCAGGTCGTATTCCGTCGCCGTGAGCGTGACCGGACGCCCGCCGATGCACACCCGGCGCCGGTCGTAGTCGATGGTGAGGTCGCCGAGCGCGAAAGAGTCGGGCTCGGCCCGGCGGCGAAGCGCCGCCCGGACCCGCGCCACCAGTTCGGTCGGCGAGAAGGGCTTGACGATGTAGTCCTCGGCGCCGGCTTCGAGCGCCCGCGCGATCGTCTCGTCGCGGCCATAGCCGGAGATGAAGACCACCGGGACGTCCGACAGCCCGGGAACCCGTTCCATCAGTTCGATGCCGTCGGTCCCCGGCAGCATCAGGTCGAGCAGGACCAGGGCGGGCTTCTCCGTTTCAAGGACGTACGCCAGTTCATCGTGGTTGCCCGTCACCACCGGGCGGTAGCCCGCCTCGCCGAGCGCGTCACGGACAAAGCGCAGAATCTCCGGGTCGTCGTCGAGCACGAGGATGGGCGTCCGCTCGCCGCCTTCGCTGCGCTCCGCCGTCCGGATCAGCGCGTCGTCGGTTGGCGCGATATCGGCCCTGTCGGCCGCCGGGAGGGTGAAAGTGAAGCGCGTGCCCTGGCCCGGCCCGCCGCTCTCGGCCCGGATACGCCCGCCATGCGCCTCGACCAGGCCCTTGCAAATGGCGAGGCCGAGTCCGCCCCCGACACCGCGCTCCCCGTCGTGGGAATACTTGCGGAAAAGTTGCGCCAGCCGGTCGGGGGTAAGACCGTGACCCTCGTCGGAGACCGCGATCGCGACGTGCACGCCCTCGCGAGCCGCCTCGACCCGGATCGGCGACGACTCGGGCGAGTGCCGGGCGGCGTTCGACAAGAGATTGTTCAACACCTGCAAGATACGCTCCCGGTCGGCCATGACCCGCGGCAGGTCCGGCGAGAGGTCGATAACCACCCGGTGCCGGCCGCCGCCGGACAGGAAGGTAGTCCGCGCCCTGTCGAACAGGTCCGCCGCCTCCGAGGGCTCGGGCGCGACCGAGAGCGTGCCTGCATCGATGCGTCCGGCGTCGAGCAGGTTGCCGATCAGGCTGTCCATGCGGTCGGCCTGTTCCTCGATGATGCGGAAAAACTGCTCTATCTCCGCCGGGGCGAAGGCCCGGGAGCGGCGGAGTACCGTTGCGGCCGATCCCTTGATCGAGGCCAGAGGCGCGCGCAACTCGTGGCTCACCATGCCGAGGAACCCGGCGCGCATGCGCTCCAGCTCCTTGAGTGGTGCTAGGTCCTGTATGGCAATTACCACGGAAACGAGCGTGCCGTCCTCGGCGCAAATCGGGGTCGCGTTGATGAGCGTGGTCATGCTGCGCCCGTCGGGGACAGAGATCTCGATTTCCTCGGCGCGCAGGTTCTCCGGGCCGCTCAGCGCCGCAGCCTGCAGCAACTCGGCGAGTCCGGCCTCATGCCCGTCGGCGCGCCGGCAGACGATGATCTGCAAGAGATCCTCGACGGTCTGCCCCGGCCTGTGGAAACTCTCGACGATACGTTTCGCCTCACGGTTGATCGAGACCAGGTTGCCGCTCGCCGCGTCGAACACGGTCACACCGATTGGCGAGGTCTCGATGAGCGCCTCGAGGTCGGCGCGCGCGCGTTGCTCCTCGCGGTAGGCGCGGGCATGGGCGATGGCGGCCGCCGCCTGAGCGGCGAACAGCAGCAGCACCTCAGCGTCCGCGTCGGTGAACGCCTCGCCGCCTTCCTTATCGCCGAGGTAGAAGTTGCCGACGTGCATCCCCAGGTGGCGCATCGGCGTTCCCTGGAAGTTCTTTGACGGTATGAAGTCGGCCGAGAAGCCGAGCGATCGCGCATAGGCCAGCATGTCGGGAATGCGCAGCGGCCCCGACAGGTCGCGAACGAACGTGAAGAACTGCGGTCCCTCGGGCCATTCCATCATGTTCCGGTGTTGCTCTTCGGTGAAGCCCGAGGAGACGAAGTCCAGGGGCGTGCCCGTATCGTCGATGGTGGTGATGGCGCCGTAACGAGCGCCGGTCAGCGCGCGGGCGCTTTCCACGACCTCTTTCAGGATGGCTTCCAGGTCGAGGCTCGCTCCGATGCGCAGCATCGCTGCGGCCAAGTCGGAATAGCGCGCCTCCTCGCCGACCTTCCCGTCGTTGCGATCACCCATCGTGTTCGTCTCCTTCCGGTTGGAGATTTAGCCGGAACGGTTACCGGAAAATGAGGAATTCACATCAAAGTCATATCGAGACTATATTATTCACACTCAATTCGCATTATTATCCGTATAATTTGACCAATTGCAAGGGTTTAGTTGCGACACGACAATGGGCTCTTGAGGTGGGGTCCTGTCTATTTCGGCCTTCCGGAAAAGGCCGTCTTGAAAACAGCGGGCGGCCCGGGGACTGTAACGGCCCCGGCGCCCCCGCGAAGGTTGTCGACATCCTTCTCGGATATCTCCGTTTTCAGAGCGAAGGGAAACGTGGCGCGTAGTCGTGCGCCCCGTCGGCTGGAAACGGGATGCGGGCCCGTAGGGACAACCCTTTTGGGTTGTCCTGCCCCCTGTGCTTATCCCCTCTCTTGATTGTCCTTTCATCAGGACAGGTACGGAAGCCTACCACTATATACTCATCGCCTCGATTGACCCGAAACGCCGTGACCAAAACCGTCGAACCCATCCATCCCCGGTCGGGTATGTCCTCAAGGCTTCAGCTTTTCCATCAACCAGTCCGCGATGTAGGTGACGCCGAGCGAAAGGTTGTCGCGCTGGCAGTGCTGGGAGCCCCCCTCCTTCACGGTGAAGATCTTGAGCGTCTTGTCCTTCGAGCCCACGGCATTGAAAAGTTTTTTCGCGTCGCGCGTGGGCACCTGCTTGTCGTCGATTCCGTGGGTGAGCAGGAACGGGCAGCGCATCCGCTGCACCACGCCGTCGAGCCGGAAGCCTTCGAGCTTCCGGAAGGTGTCCTCGAAGTTCGTCGTGTTGAAAATCCACAGGATGTGGTGGCCCGGCACGGAAAGCTCCGTCTGCATCGAGGCGGCGACGCGCTTTTTCCAGGTCGCGTGGTAATCCCAGCACGCCCCCCAGGCGACGCACGCCTTGTAGCGCCTCTCCATGCTGGCGATGCGCGGCGCGTAGTATCCCCCCAGGCTGATGCCGACCACGGCGGCCTTTCCGGCGTTCACGTCCCCGCGCGCCTCCAGATAATCGAGCGCGGCGGAACCTGCCGCCTCATAGTCGTGGCGGAGGTACTGCTCTCTGAAGCGGATGGCCTCGCCCGTTCCCGGCCCGTCCATGACAAGACAGCTCATCCCGCGCCGCACGAATTCCTCAACGCCTCTTAGGTATTGAATCTCCTTCGTGATGTCGAGCCCGTCGAAGTAGACGACGACGGGCGGCCTGGCCTTTTTCGTGTTCTGCGCGTGGACGAAATAGCCCGGCAGGTTCACGCCGTTCTCATACGGCACCTCCACGCGCTCGATGCGGGGCGCGTCGGTGAGTTTGGTGAAGCGCAGGAAGCTGTCGAGCGCGAGCCGGTAGGCGTCTTTCGCCCGCTTGTCCTTGGGCGTGCGGAAGCGCTCGCCGATCTGAAAGTACATCGCGGCGCGCTTGTGGTGGTAGGCGGCGCTCAGGCGGTGGCCCTTCTCCTCCTCCGCCAGGGCGAGCGCGCGCACCTTGTTCGCCATGCGCACCCACTCGCGGAACCAGAGCGCGTCGTTGCCGACGTCTTTCCTGAGGCGTCTGCCCACCTGGTCCACCTCGCCGATTTCGGCCCCGCCCCAGGGGGCCACGGAGAGGCAGTTCACGACGCCCGATGACCAGCGGTAATCCTCGGGGAAATAGGTGAACCATCGGGTGTTGGCGGGTGCTTCGGGCATGACGCGCTCCTTTGTTGGGGGATGAGGCCGCCCGGTCTCGGCCGGGGCGGCTCTGAACGAGTTTTATGGAAACGGGAGTTCATACTAGCACTTTCGGCCTGCGCGCCGAAGCGCGGGAGGTCTCTCCCGCCGGATGAAGCGAGGGAAAAACGGCGGATGCGCCATCCACCTTCGTCCCGCACCCGAAACCTGCTAGGATGTAAAGCCTGGGCCATGGCGCAAGGAATCATTCGAAGGCCCGGATTTTCCGCTTATCAGGTCATCTACACGCAATCGAGGATATGAGAATGTCCGCAACCGAAATCTGCGATCTCACCATCGATGAGCTCGCTAAAAAAATCGCCGCGAGGGAATTATCGCCAGTCGAAGTGACCGAAGCGCACCTCACGCGGGTCGACGCCTTGAACCCGGCCGTCAACGCGTTCACCACCGTCGCGCACGAGCGGGCGCGCGCCGAGGCGAAAGCGGCGGAAGCGGAAATCGCGGCGGGCAGGATTCGCGGGCCGCTGCAAGGGGTTCCTGTGGGCGTCAAGGACATCATCGACACGGCGGGCGTGCGCACTACGCAGGGGTCGAGCTTTTTCCGCGACAACGTGCCGGCGCAGGACGCCGAGTGCGTCCGGCGGCTCCGCGAGGCGGGCGCCGTGATGATCGGCAAGTGCAATACGGCGGAGTTCGCCGCCGAGTCGGCGACCAAGAACCCCCACCACGGGGCGTGCCGCAACCCCTGGGACCTCACCCGCGTGCCCGCGGGCTCAAGCGGCGGCTCGGGCGCCGCGGTCGCCGCAAGAATGGCGCCCGGCGCGCTCGGAACCGACACAGGGGGATCGGTGCGGGGCCCTGCGGCGATCTGCGGCGTAGTGGGCCTGAAACCGACCTACGGGCGCATCAGCCTGCGCGGCGTCTATCCCAATGCGACCAGCCTCGACCACGTCGGCCCCCTGACGCGGACGGTGCGCGACTGCGCGCTGCTGCTCCAGGCGATGGCGGGCTACGACCCGGCCGACCCGTTCTCCGCCGAGATGGAAACGCCCGACTTTTCCGCCGACCTGGAGAAGGGCGTCGGCGGCATGCGCTTCATGGTTTCGTCCGATCTGCTCGACGTCGAGATCGATGCACCGATCATGGAAGCGTTCGAGGCGGCGCTCGACGCGCTGCGCGGGCTGGGCGCGGAAATCGAAGAAGTGCGCTGCCCTTTCGCGGGGGAGATCAACCCCCACCGCCGGGCCATCGCGGACGCGGAGTTCTACCGCGTGCACGGCGAGCGCTACCGCGCCAATCCGGAGGGATACGGGGTACGCCTGCAGGAACGCATCGCCAACGCGGAGAAGACCACGCTGGCGGCCTATATCGACGCAATCAACCACCGCAAGGTGATTATCCGCCGGATGCTCGACTTGATGTCGCCTTACGACGCCATGCTCTCGCCGGGCTACCCCTGCCTCGCAGCGCCTGTGGAGACGACCACGGCGCTCGTGAACGGAAAGGAGATGGATTTCATCGGCCTGGGGCGGAACCTGACGGGCATACAGAGCTTTCTCGGCTTCCCCGGCCTCATGGTGCCCACCGGCTTCGATTCGGCCCACGGACTCCCGATGGCGATGCAGATCACGACCCGTCCCGGCGATGAGGCGCGCGGGTTCCGGATCGGCCACGCTTTTGAGGAAGCGACCCTCGAATGGCGGGAGAGAAAACCCGACCTTTAGGGGTTGTTGAATGAGCCCTTCGGGGGCGACGCTGTTACTCCCTTGCAAGGAGGGAAAACCAACCCCCCTGTCCCCCCTTAACAGGGGGGTAAAATCAAAGCCCCCCTGA
>WTGD01000458.1 GCA_011523725.1 Nitrospinota bacterium | reverse complement strand
ACGCCCAGGGTCTTGGAGGAAAGCTCGCTCCCCACGAAGCGGCTCCGCTCCCATTTCCCCCCCTTGAGGGAGGAGACGGCCGAGGGAATTTTGCGCGCCAGCGAGAACATCATGGCGATGGTGTGCTCCGCCGTGGTGATGACGTTGCCGTCGGGCGCGTTTACCACCAGGATGCCGCGCACGCTGGCGGCCTCGAGGTCCACGTTGTCCACCCCTATCCCTGCGCGCGCCACCATCTTGAGCGTCTCGCCTGCGCCCAGAAGCTCCTCGTCCACCCGCGTGCCGCTTCGGACGATGAGCGCGTCCGCAGTTGTTACGGCTTCGAGTATTTCCTCTCGTGAGGAGGAGGTGTGGTCGAAAACTTCAAAGCCTTCCTGATCTTTGAGAATTTCCTGCGCTCTCGGAGCGAGCGGCTCTGAAATCAGTACGCGAAACGTCTGGCTCATCCGTCGAATACCTCCTGCGCCGCCGCGAGGCCGCGGCCCTTCTCCAGTGAAAAGCCCAGATCGGCGAGAGTCGATTCCAGCGCGCCGATCGTAGCCAGCACGTCGGAGGAATCCACGTATCCCAGGTGCCCGATCCGGAAAATCCTGCCGCTCAAGATATCCTGGCCGCCGGCGATGGTCACCCCGTGCGCATCCTGCATTCGCAAGGGAATCGCCTTCCCGTCGACTCCCTCGGGTACGCAGACGGCGGTGAGGGACTCACTTCTCAGATCACGAGGAAAGATCGTGAGGCCCATCGCCTCGACGGCCGCCCCCGTCGCCCGCGCCAGCAGCGCATGGCGCGCGAAGACGTTCTCAAGCCCCTCCTCGCGCATCATATCTAGCGCGACCGCCAGGCCCGACAGAAGGGAGATCGCCGGCGTCCAGGCGGTGGTGTTCTTCATCTGGCTTTTTCGCTCGATCTCGAGGTCGAAGTAATACTTCGGCGAGGTCGATGCCGACGCGGCGCGCCAGGCCCGCTCGCTCAGCCAGATGAAAGCCAGCCCCGGCGGGAGCATGAGCGCCTTCTGGCTCCCCGTGATCACCGCGTCCAGGTCCCATTCATCGACTTTAAGATCGTACACGCCCAACGCGGTGATGGCGTCCACCACCACGAGCGTCTCGGGCGATCGTTCGCGCACGAGGCGCGCGACGGCCTGCGTGTCGTGCTTGGCGCCGGTGGAGGTCTCGCTCGCCTGCATCAGGAGCGCCTTGTGCCCTCCCCGCCCAAGGCGCGCCTCCAGAACATTCAAATCGACCGAACGGCCCCATTCCACCTCCAGGACGTCCACCTCGATCCCGTATGCCGCGCAAAGCTCCGTCCAGCGCTCGCCGAACTTGCCCCCCTCGATGACGAGCGCGGAATCGCCCGGAGAGAGCAGGTTCGCCACCGCCGCCTCCATGCCGCCCGTGCCCGAAGCGGCGAGGGTGATGACGTCGCCGCTCGTCTGGAAGAGCCACTCGAGGTCGCGCCGCGTTCTTTCGAAGTGCGCCTCGAACTCTCGCGTGCGGTGGTGGATCAGGGGCCGCGCCATGGCTTCGAGCACTTGGTGGGGGACCGGCGTGGGACCGGGGGCCATGAGGTGGTGCTTGTTCATTTCTGCTCTTTCCTCGATGTCTGTCGTTGCGGACGAACGCGTGACTATACGCCTCAAGGATATACCATTCCATGCGAAACCCCTCAAGCGAGATCGTTTGAAAAGCGGGTGAGTGTGCGTAAGGGCGATGGTTTTGCAGGCGCCGACTACGGGGCTCCCAATGGCCCCGGTACTTGCGGGTATTATCTGTGATATTGACACGCTGGACTCGCGCATGTAGATTGTTCTTGCCATTATCCGTTACGCCCGTAGGCGGGCATGTATTTAAGGCCCCTCACGGGTCACCCGTGGGGGGCCTTTTCATTGAGAACGGCAGTCCTTATCGATGGCGGCCACCTTCGCGTTCTTGCCCGCCAAGCCGGGTATCGCTACGATCCGAATTACATTGAAGCCGTTGCCCACGCTTGTATCAGTCCTGATGAAATTTTACTCCGTGTTCTGTACTACGACTGCGCTCCGTATCAAGGCAGTCCCAAGCTGCCGGTCTCGGGCAAACCCGCCAACTTCCACGGATCGGACGAATGGCTCAAAACCCTCGCCGCCAAACCTTGCTTCGCCGTTCGCCTCGGCGCCCTGAAATTCCGGGGCTTCGTGCCGAAGAAGACACCCCTCGTTCGAGGCGCCCTTTCCGATCAAGACTTCAAGCCTCGATTCGAACAGAAGGGGGTCGATATGCGAATCGGCCTCGACATCGCCACCTACGCCACCAATCGGTCGGTAGAACGGATTATTCTGATCACCGGAGATACCGACTGTTTGCCGGCCCTGAAATTCGCCCGCATCGCCGGCCTCCAGATCGTGCTCGTTCAATTCCCGCAACAACGGTTCGCGCAAGAATTACTTTGGCACTCGGACTTTCAAAGATCGATCAAGTGGCCTGAGCAACAATAGATAGACAACCATCGAACGCGCAACACGTTGCTCAGAGACGAAAGGAGCAGGGATGGCCCCGGCTCCTCGAACCCGTCCACTAGCGCATCCCGCCAAGAACGAAGGGCAGGCGCGGAGAACCTGTCTCTACGCAAAGCCGCCGCGCATATATCCACGCACAAAAAAACCGGGGGGCCGAAGCCCCCCGGTCGTCGTCGCGTCAGGTGAGGACGCGAACGTCCATCAAACTCCTAGAAGATGTGGCGCAGAGAAGCTGCGGCCATCCAGGAGTCTTCCTTGTCGTTGTTCGAGCCGTAGTCGCCGGCGGCCAGGTACGCGAACCCCGCGCGAAGCTGCAGATTGGGATAAATCTTCCATTGCATGCCCACGTCGAACTCGGTGCCGTAGTCCTCATCGCCTTCCATGTCGGCTTCCGCGGACTGGTAGACGTATATCCCGGCGCCCAGATCGAAGGTCTTGCTGACCTTATACTTAATCCCGAGTTCGCCGATGACCGCGCCGTTCGTTCTGGTCAGTTTCCCAGTGCTCTGGTTCCCCGCGGCACGTTCATTCACGTCAATGAGCATGATGTTGCCGCGGCCCGAAATGAGAATACCGCTGACAATATCGCCGCCGTTGGGGAACAAACTGCTGAAGCGGCCTTCTTCGTTGTCGTCCATGTTGTCATCGCCCGAGAGCATCGTCAGGTTGCCCATGAGCGTCAATTTACCCATGCTGGCCGAACTTCTCACCAGCATCGCCCAGCCGGAGGCATCCATGTCAGCGCTCTTATCTCCACCCACCGAGACGCCCGTGGCGCTCACGTTGAAAATGCCCACTTTCGCCTTGGCGTGCAGAGCGGCGTACGTGAGGGATGTGCCCTTGCCGTCGCGGTGCATGGCCACCCAGGGGGTCAGCGTCACCGTCGGGGAGGCTTTGATGCCCAGAGCCGCGTAGTAGCTGTCTTTGTTTTCATCCGCAGTGCCGATTGTGCGTCCCTCACCACTCGCCCCGGCCCGGAACATGAACATGCTGAGCGACATGTTCTTGCTGAGCTTGCCGTAGAGCGCGATACCCGGCTTACGAGAGGCGCCGGCGGAATCGAAGATTTCCTTGTCCGGGGAGGTGTAGTCCGTCCGGCCCAGGCGCATGCGGAGCGCGCTGCCCGGAACCGCGAAATCGATTATCCAGCGGTTGGTGCCCACGCCGATGCGGCCTCCGGTGCGACCGAATATGGCATTCGCATTCGCGTCATGGGCAGTCTGATGACTATGCTCATTATCACCAGAAAGGGCATCCTTTGTACGGGCCTCATACCAGTCGATTTCCCAGATGGCCTTGATTTTGCCGCCATCGACACTCGTGTTGAAGCGCGGCCTGATCAACGCGTCGATCCCGCTGGCGGATCCGTCATCCGTATCGTTATCGGCCTGATTGAGGCTGGCGCTGAAGGCGCGAACACGGTAGAAACCGGTCATCTTGAAATCGGCCGCGTAGGACGGCGCGGTGAACGCCACCACGAGCGCCAGCGCAAATAGAGTTAACAGAATTTTCCTCATGTGCATTTCTCCTCATCGAGGTTTCAAAAAATGTTGCCGTCTTCCCTCATGTTCAGTGTTTGATTTAATGGGTGCTTCTGCATCTGTGCTTCGTCGTCTGCAACAGGGCTTCTCGCTCTCGCATCACCCCCTCTCCTCAATGCCGCCCCGTACGTCGACAAGGTTCTATCGAGCGAACCGGTAATATGCCGCTTATGTAAACGTTTCCTCATCACAGAAAATAGCCATTCCATTCCCCATTTCCCAAAGAATAGAAAAGATGATTCTCTTTGTCAACAAACATCCCAAGGGAAATCCAAAAAAATCGTCCTTGCATAATTTGCATGCCGAACCGGGCCCCGAAATGGAAGAAAAAGTTTAATTATTTCAAAATCAATGTTTTATATGAATTCCGACCTCAAGAACAGACGGCGCGAAATTCCCCGGCCCATCCGGTTTCACAGGGTTCAAGAAAAATTTTTCTTGCGCAGGGGGCATCCGGTACCCGGAAATGCGCCTTGCACCTCCAGAATCCGAACCAAGTCATCTTCACCCATACGGCTTGCCTCTTGGCAATTTTTTATGCCTGCCGGTTCGCGCAAGGGTGAGTCGACTGACCCGCCGCGCATCGCCGGCAATCCGGCAGCCCGCTTCCTCAGAATATATCTTCCGCGATACTCCCCGCAACCCGCTCCGCTGCCTCGTGCGCGGAATCGCGCGCCAGGTGCGCGTAACGCGCCGTGGTTTGTACGTGGGCGTGGCCAAGGAGCTTCGCGATGACGGGGAGCCCTTCTCCCAGCGCGAGCGCTCTCGAGGCGTAGGAATGGCGAAGGTCGTGGAGCCGCACGTCATCGAGGCCGGCCCGCGCGCGGACGAGTCGCCAGACGTGATCGAGGCTGATCAGGCGCGCACCCGGCTTCCGGCCGGGAATGACCCAGGGGTTCCCCTCTACCCGGGGGAGGGCGGCCAGGAGCGCGACCGCCTGCGGCGGAAGCGAGACGACCCGCGCGCCCGTCTTGGAATCCGGCAGCCTCAGCTCAGCCTCGTCCAGCGCCACGTCCTCCCAGCGGAGGGTGAGTATTTCGGACTTCCGGCACCCGGTCAGCATAAGCAGGCGTATGGCGGCGAGAGCGTACGCGGACGCCCCGCCCTGGTTCTCCATTTCTTCCAGAACGGCCCCCAGGCGCGTAAACTCCTCATCCGTCAGGAACCGCTCCCTCTTGCGTTCGGGGTATTTGACGATCAAGCGGCAGGGGTTGCGCCCCTCGGGCGCCAGTCCCCAGTTCTCGGCCAGCCTGTACATCGCATGGAGGATCCGGACGACCATGTTCGCAACGCCGGGCGTCTCGCAAAGGCCCTGGTGCAGCTCCGCCACCTGCGCCCGCTCCAGCGCCATGACCGGCAGCTTGCCCAGAGCGGGCACGATGTGCTTTCGTACCACCGCCCTGGTCTTCGCGACGGTGCTCGGCTTACAGCGCACCGAGATGTATTCGGAGAGATACCGCTCGGCGAGCGCTGCCACCGTGGGCCCGCCCTTGGGCTGCAGCCGCTTCGGGATTGCTTCCTCGCCCGCCCTGATACGGGCGATGATGAGCGCCGCCCTCTGGCGCGCCTGCTCGGCGCCGATCACGCCGTGGCGGCCCACCGTCACCCGCTTGGGTCCTCTCGGACCCCGCGCCTGGGCGATGTAGACTTTTGAGCCGGTGGGATAGACCCTGACGCCGAAGCCTGTGAGATCCCCGTCCCAGAACACCGTATCCTTATGAACCGCAAGCTTCTCGACCGCCCGGTTCGAGAGCGTTTTTATCATGGGCTTCGCCGTTCTCACTCGATGTTCCCGTTCGTCAGGTGGGCGCCGATGCTCCCCCCCACACGGGCGGCCGCCTCCTTCTCGGCCCTGAGCATCAGGTGCGTGTAGCGCGCCGTCGTCGTTACCGTCGAGTGCCCCAGGAGCTTGCCAATCGTGTAGAGGCTCTCGCCGAGCGCCAGAGCCCTCGATGCGTAGGAGTGTCTCAGGTCGTGGAGCCGCAGGTCGGAGAGTCCCGCCCACTCCCGGATGGACCGCCAGTAGTAGTGAAGATCCGTGAGGTTCTTTCCCGGCTTTTGTCCAATGATCACCCACGGGTTGTCCGGCTGCCGGGACAGCTTGTCGAGAACCCTGCGCACGGGATTCGTCAGTGGGACCATGCGGGGACCCGCCTTGGCGTCCCTGAGCCTGAGATCTCCCGCCGTGCGGTCCACGTCGTCCCATTTGAGGCTCAGTATCTCGCTCCGCCGGCACCCGGTCAGCATGAGCAGCCTGATCGCCGTGATCGCAGGCGGCCAAATGGAGCCCCCCGCCTCGGCGTCTTTGAGCACACGGCCCAGGCGGCGGTATTCCCCGGATG
>WTGD01000292.1 GCA_011523725.1 Nitrospinota bacterium | reverse complement strand
GCCTTATGCGCCGGTTATCAAAGTAACCGGGGGCAGCCTCGTCTTTCTGGCTGGGGTAACCGCTGCACCCGTCTATCATTCTCATCCGCATCGGCCGGAAGAATTTAATGCCATGCCCCTGGATATGGAAGGGCAGGCTCGAGCGGTGTTGGAGAACTTGAAAAAAAGCCTTGAGGCGGTGGACGCCGATTTTGGCGATGTCGTTTCCGCCAACCGATTTGTAACCGACATGGGGGATCAAGATTCTCTAAATAAGGTGTGGGCGGAGTATTTCGGAGACAACAAACCAACCACTACCACTGTTCAGGTGGTTCAACTGGCTACAGATCCGCGTTGTCTCATCGAGGTAAATGCTTTGGCTGTTGTCGATTCATAACGATGGTTCAGAATCCATAACTCATGCTTACACAAGAGCTTGGATGGTAGCAGGAGATCGAAGCTCTTGTCAGAGCGGGGCGCCCTTTGTTAGCATTTGTTCATACACGAATATTCGCCCTTGTTTCCCCACCGAGAATTAGGTGTCTATGATACGTCGTTTGAGTAATCCAGAAGCCCGAATCAAAGCTTTGGAAGGACGTTTGCAACAATATCCCTCCTCCGCTGCTTTTTTCCCTTTGGCATCCCTTTTATGGGAAAAAGGCGAAGTAGACCAGGCCGAAAATCTACTGAAAAGTGGACTGGCAACCTATCCCAACTACGCAGCTGCAGGTGTTCTGCTTGGAGAAATACTCATCTCGAAAGATGAACACGAACTAGCAACCCGTTTTATCTCAAAAGCGCTGGAAGTCGCTCCCTGGAACATTTCGGGTCAACGTCTTTTGGCCGAGTGTTGGCGGAAAAAGGGCGATGAGGAGGCCGCGCAAGTTGCGTTAAGGGCAGCCGAGATGTTCGGGGCCGAGGAAGTATCGGCCCAAAGCGTGATGACCGATTCCGATGTTGATAGCCCCTCACCTGTTGTTCCCGAAGAGGAATTGGATGCAGTGGCCACGCCGGCTCTCGCTGAACTTTATATGGCCCAAGGTCATCTGGATAAGGCGCGGGACGTTTACGAACGACTTTTGGAGTCTGAGCCCGCTAAAGTCGAATGGAATGAGAGATTGGCTGCTATCCGAGAGCAAATATCGCGGGGTGGGGATGTTGATGTGCCCACGGGATATCCCGAGATGGGAGAAAATCTCGATTTGATAGCAGGAGAAGTAAAAGGTGAGGCAAACATACCCGGTGAGATGAAGGTGGAGGATGTTGCGTCGGGAGATATGGAAACAATTGAAGGTGAAGCCGAGACGCCTGACGCCGAATTTCAAGACTTGAGTGATGCTTTGAACCCTATGGATAAAGTAGCTGGAACCGAGAATGAGGGGAGTGAACCTAGTGTCGTTCCAGGAGAAGGGGGTGTTGTTGAGGAAAAAGTCGTCAACTCAATTCTCCCCAAAATAGTTGAACTCTACGTCGAAGAGGAAAATGATGCACAGGCGCTGGATATGTGTCGAAAGGCGCAAGCCTTGGGAGAGGACGCCCCTTGGATGTTGGAAAAAATATCGATGCTTGAGCGAAAAGTGGAAGAATCAGCCGCATCCCTGTTGCCTAATGATGCGGAAGAGGATAAAGACCAAACGACGCTGGTTTCCCCTTTTGCTGACCAGAGTGTTGTGGAAACTTTGGAAGGTTGGCTTGAAACATTGCAGCGGCGCAAGGCGAACGCATGACTTAATCCGCGTACATTGAATGGATTACATGAAATATCGGGATCGAATGTCTGGATGAGGCATGAGATCCAGCTTTTTTAGTTTCTTCCCCGTGTAAGCGAGCATATCAGGCATGACGAAATTCTCGGAAGAGAAAGAGCACTTTCCCGGCATGAGCATCTCCGAACAATCGATTCACACGATACGCACACTTTCGATGGATGCGGTGCAAAGGGCGAACAGTGGTCATCCGGGCACACCAATGGCTCTGGCGCCGCTGGCGTACGAGTTATGGATGAGCCACCTGCGCTATAATCCCCGAAATCCCGACTGGTTTGACCGGGACCGCTTCGTGCTCTCGTGTGGTCATGCCTCCATGCTTCTTTACGCGGTTCTCCATCTGAGCGGTTATGACCTTCCGCTCCATGAGATCGTCCGCTTTCGTCAGTGGGGGAGCAAGACGCCGGGACATCCCGAATATGGGCTTACGCCGGGTGTCGAGACTACCACAGGTCCTCTGGGACAGGGATTCATGAATGCACTGGGCATGGCGATGGCGGAGGCGCATTTGGCGAGCGTTTTCAATCGGCCAGGCCACTCGATAGTGGACCACCGTACGTATGTGTTCATGAGCGACGGCGATATCATGGAAGGTGCCTCCCATGAAGCAGCATCCCTCGCTGGACATCTGGGTCTCGGCAAATTGATTTGTGTCTATGACGATAACCGCATCACCATCGATGGCGAAACGTCGCTGAGTTATTCCGATGACGTAGTGAGGCGTTTTGAGGGGTACAACTGGCATGTGCAAAACCTGGGCGATAGGGCGGAGGATTTACCCAGGATTTCCGAGGCGCTCAATCTGGCGAAGGCAGAGACTGAGCGTCCTTCTTTGATCGTCGTTCGCTCGCATATCGGATATGGCTCGCCTCGATATCAGGATACCGCACGCGCGCATGGCGCTCCCTTGGGGGATGAAGAAGTCGAGGCTACGAAAAGGAACTATGGCTGGCCTGAAAGTGAAACGTTCCTGGTGCCGGATGGAGTGTCCGCCCACATGGGAGAGGCGGTTTCCCGCGGCTCTGGGCTTGAAGAAGATTGGAATCAACGGTTCGCGAAATATGAATCGGAGAATCCGGAGTTGGCCAGGAAGTTTCAGGCGGCGATTCAAGGTGAACCGCTGGCCGGCTGGGAGGACCGAATTCCCCGGTTCCAGGCTGACGGTGGGGCGCTCGCTACGCGGGCGGCGTCCGGGGAAGTGCTGAATAAAATCGCCCCCGCTATGCCTTGGCTTATCGGTGGCAGCGCGGACTTGGCGGCTTCAAACAACTCGCTCATTAAAGAATCGGGAAATTTCGCCAGGGGAGATTACGCCAACCGCAACATCCATTGGGGAATCAGGGAGCATGCCATGGGGGCCGCCTGTTCCGGGATGGCTTTGCATGGGGGTGTTCGTCCTTATGCGGCTACTTTCTTCACGTTTACCGATTACGCCCGCCCGGCCATACGCCTCGCGGCGCTGATGGAATTACCCGTGATTTATGTGATGACGCACGATTCCATCGGCCTGGGCGAGGACGGTCCCACCCACCAGCCGATTGAACACCTCGCATCGCTTCGCGCCATGCCGGGCCTTACCATCATTCGTCCGTGCGACGCGAACGAAACCGCCGTCGCCTGGCGGGTGGCGATCGAGCGCCTCGATGGCCCCACCATGCTCGTATTGACCCGCCAGGGCCTGCCCGTCCTGGAGCGTTCGGAGGAGAACGAAGCGGAGGCGCTGGCGCGGGGGGCCTATGTCGTCTCGCCGGAGAGGGGGAACTCCCCCCAGGCCGTATTGATCGCCACGGGCTCAGAGGTGCATCTCGCGCTCGAAGCACAGAGTATATTGGCGACGGATGGAATCGACGCCCGGGTCGTGAGTATGCCGAGTTGGGAACTTTTTCGGGAACAATCTCCCGCCTATCGCGATTCCGTTCTCCCGCCGGAGGTGAAGGCGAGAGTGGCGATTGAGGCGGGCGCCACCATGGGCTGGCGCGAGTGGGTGGGAGATCATGGCGCCGTGGTCGGAATCGATCGTTTTGGTGCGAGTGCGCCGTACAAGGAAATTTATTCGCATTTCGGTCTCACGCCGGAGCGCGTCGCCGAGCGGACGAAGCGCATCCTCTGAACGTTCCCCGTGAACGGGCCCGCGCATTTGCCCGCAGGTGCGCGCATTTGCCGCTGCGACATCCTTCCTGAGGCCGTGTATCCTCACGATTGTTCCACGCGGCGGGAGAATTACGCCCCCGCGCGGAGCAGAAATGTACGGAAAAACCCCGTGAATTTATCGAAAAACCCCGTGAATTTACCGTATTTTACGGAAATTTATCGAAATTCACCCGCCCCCGCCGCGCGCCCGCGCCGGCTCTTTCCCTCGCATCCGCGCCGACGCTTCCGTGTGGCGTTCTCGCGCGCCGTGGAGTAGAATCGCTTCTTTGGGCCGCACCTTCTGAGGAGTGAGAGATGTCGAAAAAATACCGGTTGTCGGGGTGGATAATCTGGGCCGGCGTCATGGCGCTGCTCGTCGCGGGGATGGCGGTGAGCCCCATCGCGAACCTGGCGGCGAGCGAGACGAGCGCCTATTCCGAACTCAGGACCTTCAGCGAGGTCCTCAGCCTCGTGGAGGAGAACTACGTCAACAAGGTGGACGCCAAGAAGCTGATTCGCGGCGCCATCCGGGGAATGCTCCGCACGCTCGACCCTCATACGACCTATCTGAACCCCGAATACTTCAAGGAGATGCAGGTGGAAACCACGGGCCGCTTCGGGGGCCTGGGGATCGAGATTTCGATCCGGGGCGGCGTGCTCACCGTGGTGACGCCCATCGAGGACACCCCGGCGCACAAGGCCGGCGTGCAGGCGGGCGATCAGATCATCCTCATCGAGGAAGAGCCGACGAAAGACCTCTCGCTCCAGGAGGTCGTCAAGAGGCTCCGGGGCAAGCCCGGCACGGAGGTGAAGATCACCGTGAGGCGCGAGGGGGAAAAGGAGATGCTCCCCTTCACCATCACGCGCGAGATCATCCGCATCAAGAGCGTGAGAAGCCGGATGCTGCCTGAGGATATCGCCTACATCCGGGTCCGCAGCTTCCAGAACGGCACGGGCCGGGAGGTGAAGGACGCCCTCTCCTCGCTCGAGGATAAGGGCGCGCGGGCCCTGGTGCTGGATCTCAGGAACAATCCGGGCGGGCTCCTCTCCCAGGCGGTTTCGGTGTCCGACATATTCCTGAAGGCGGGCAGCCTCATCGTCTACACCAAGGGCCGCATGAACGACCAGGAGCATCGCTTCACCTCCACGCACGAGGTGCCGGGCGGGAAGATTCCCATGGCGGTGCTCGTCAACGCGGGCAGCGCGAGCGCTTCTGAGATCGTGGCGGGCGCGCTCCAGGATCTGGGACGGGCCAAGCTCATCGGCGTCAAGACGTTCGGGAAGGGATCGGTGCAGACCGTCGTCCCGCTCTCGGACGGCTCGGGCCTCAGGCTGACCACCGCGCTTTATTTCACGCCCAAGGGAAGGCGCATCCAGGGTGAGGGAATCGAGCCCGACATCGTGAGCGAGGTGGAAAGAAGCGCAGGCCCCACCCGCGCGATGCGTGAGAAGGACCTGCCCGGTCACCTGCCCGGCGCGTCGGAGAAGAAAGGCGAGCAGAAAGAAGACGCCCCCGGTGGCGCCCAAGCCGGCCCGGCGCAAACTCCCGATGAGGAGCAGAAGGACACCCAGCTCGACCGCGCCGTGAAATACCTCAAGGATTCGTTCTTGAGCAAGAAGATGGGCGCCTGATCGGAGAGGAATCACCGCTTGGTATTTCCACCGTAGGGGCGGACCCGTGTGTCCGCCCTTGTGTTTTGGGTTTGGTGTTTTGTTGGTGTGGTTTGGTAGGGACAGGTCGCGACCTGTCCGAGGCTCCTGCGCTTCTCCGTTACTCTGTTAAAGGACTGCGAAACCACCATGCCTTCGTTTCTTCCGTAGGGGTCGCATATATGCGCCCCTTTTTGCGGAGGGTAAACCACGGGTGCTCTTCCTTGTCGGGAATTGGTTAGCACTCCCGGATTCGCCCGGTTTAGGCATCAGTCTCGTCCCAGCTAGGTTTTTTCCTTGGTGATGAATACCGGCATCAGCAGAGATTTGGATCGTCCTCGGGCGCGTTGAGACACTCTCCGCACACGGATTCCCGTTGAGTCTTTGGGTCGCGGGATTCCTTGATGTCGGGATTTTTCGGCTCAAGACCCCAAGTTTATTCTTCTTGCTTTGCCGTGTGAACATTCATATACTTTTTTTACTCCCAACAGCTCGCGGAGCGACCTTGTGTCCGGGTCGCCCGCTGAATAAAACACGGCCTCTCCCGAGGCCGGAATAGGTGGGAACCCACCCTGAATCCGTGAGTTGTTGGGAGACCGGCCCGGCGTAAGGGCTGGCCGGATACACTCACACCATGGAAGGGTGTTCTATGTTCAAGAAAGTGTTGGTGGTTGTTGTTCTTTCAGGTATTTTCGGGTGTCAATCGGTCGAGGAAGCAACAAAATGGGAAGCAAGCACCCTCTCGGAACACAGAAAGATTTTTGTCGAATGCAAAGGAAAGAGTTTTGCATTCAAGGAATGGCTTGAGAAGAAAAAGAAGCTGCTCACGAAAGAAGAAATATCCGATAAAGCTATCC
>WTGD01000270.1 GCA_011523725.1 Nitrospinota bacterium | reverse complement strand
GTCCCAGAAACACCACCTCCTCGCCGAGGTCCAAAAAGCGCAAAACACTTTCGAGACTCTTCCGCTTACCTGTCATGACCAAACGAACACCACCCGCTTCTTTCAGCAAATCCGCAAAGGCATCGAGCAGCAGTTGCAGGTTCTTGTGGCGTTTGTGGTTCCCCACATACAGAAAATAAGGCGCATTTCCGATCCTTTCCAGGGCTGCAGGCATGGGCGCACGACCATCTTCCCAGCCGGGCGGAAGGGCATTGTGCGTCACGCGTATCTTTTCATCCCCGACGCCTACGTGCTCCACGATATCTCTTTTCGTGTGTTCGGAAACGGCGAGGATCAGACGCGCCCGCCACGCCGTTCTCGCGATCATCCATTTCGAAGCGCGCCAATGCAGCGGTGAGGGGCAAAGCGCCGGAAACAACTGATGGATCAAATCATGAATCGTCGCCACCATGGGCGTCTTGCCGAAAAAAGGGGCAAAATAATGCGGATGATGTATCAGGTCCAACTGCTTCCGTACCATGAGCCGGGGCAGCCTCACCTGCTCGGCGAGCGTATAAGGAGGCGCCGTACAAGCTAGTCTCCTGAAATTACCGCCTAAACCGGGGCAGCTTTCCATGTCTTTTTCTTGTAAAAACACGACGTATTCCGCATCGTCGTCACGCCTGCTCAATCCGGCGAGCAAACACCTCAGATAAGTTCCGATGCCACCCATCGAAATCATCCGGGCGTCAATTCCTATACGCATCTTTTGACCGCTTCGTAGACGCGCTCGAGTTGCTGACTCTCCCTACCCCCCCAGACGCCACCCTCGGATGCAGGAAGTTTTCGTAACACCACCACGTTCGGGCCCCGCGGCCCCCAGATACTCGGCTCGGCTGGTCCCTGAAAGATGCAAATCACGGGAACCCCAAGCGCTGCGGCGATATGGGTGGGGCCCGAGTCATTGCCGATGAACAGCCGGCAGGCCTTCATGATCCCCATGAGCGATCGGAGGTTCTGCATTTTCTCGCACATATCTATAATGGTACCGCGAACGCGGACGCCCTTCATGGATTTGAGTATCGCATCGACGATTGGCCGGTCATCCGGCCCGCCCAGCAACAGAACCCGGGCGGGAAGCGTGGAGACGATCCGGCTGATCAACTCCCCATAGAGTTTCGGGCTCCATATCCTTTCCCTTCCTCCGGCGCCCGGGTGAATTCCGATGAATGGGCCCGAGGGGTCCTCCGTCAGGGAGGCGATGCACGCTCGCCCCTCGGCAAGCTCTTCTTCAGAGAGCGTCAGCGCGGGATTTTTCGTCTCAAACGAACCCAACCCTGCGTATTCGAGCATATCAAGATTAAATTCCACCTGATGGCGTTTTGGAAACTCCTCAACCTCTACATCCAGGCCGAAACCGAATCCCCTGATGCCGCGCCCGACCAGATAGCGCACGCCCGCGAGCCTGGCCGTGATAATCGATTGAAAATCGCCCGCAAAATCCACCGCCAGATCGTAAGGCCCGTCGATTTCTTCGGCTCTGAGTCTTAGTAACCGCCTCAGACGGCGCATTGAGCGAAAGCCGAATTTCTTCCTCTTCGGCCTGTCGCGCCAGGACGCATTGAAAACGAGGAAATCCACCCCCGCCAATTCTTCGTCGAACTCACTGAACAAAGAACGGGCTGATGAGCGAATGAGGAGGTCGATTTGCGCATCGGGCAGACTGTCGAGAATCGCACGGATTGCAGGTAGCGTGCAGACGACGTCGCCGATATGGTCGGGGCGCATCAACAGAACGCGGCGAATTGCCGGTGGCCGTTCTCGCGTGTTGCGAACAAAAGTCTCCCCCAGCAGGTCGACCGCACGAAACGCGCATCGCACCGGAAGGCTCTGATAATGGTAGCTGCGCTCGAAAACGGGAGTCCTTCGGCTCCGCTCCGGCCTGAGCGCCTCTCCCACCGGGGGCGCGACCATTTTCGGGGGCACGCGCAAACGGGCATCATCGATAAAACGCGCCGCGTCATGAGGCGATTCGCGTATCCCTGCGTTTTCCGACCTGTTCATGGTGCGCTCTCAAAAAAATTCAACCAACAGATATCAAAGAATATAGCGCGCTTCGCCCCCCAGCGGAAATTCCGCTTCTACACGCTACTCCCGCGACATACGCAGCCCGCTCGCATCACCCAGCCAGAATGTCCTCATAGAGACGACGCGTCTTGTCTGCCAACACATCCCAGGTGAATTCTTCGAGGGTTCTTCTGCTGCCTGCCTGCGCCAGCCGTTCGCGCTCTCGGGGTTTGTTTTGAAGTTTCTGGAGAATTTCTTGGAGAATTTCCACATCATCTTCCGGAAATACGAACCCCTCCGAACCGATGACGTGCGGGATTTCGCCCGTAGCCGCTCCCACGGGAACCACTCCGCAGCCCATCGCCTCGATCAGCAGTCGGCCGAACTGCTCTCTCCAGCGCGCGGTCGTTCTTGATGGAAGCGCCAACACATGCCACTTGCGTAAATATCCGGGAACATCAGAATGATCGACCCAGCCGACGAATTCCACCCGCTCCCCGATCCGGAGCGCGCGCGCCAGCCGCTCGAGCGTTTCACGCTCATCGCCATCCCCTGCGATCTGCGCTCTCCACTCTCCCGAGAGGCCGGCAAGCGCTCTCAAGAGAACGTCCACCCCTTTCGAGTGAACGAGCCTCCCGAGGTATCCGATGCTGAACACATTGCCGCGCTCACCCGGTTCGGGGGGACGGAAAAGCGCGGGGTCCAGTCCAAACTGGGGGAGGGTTCGCACTTTCTGCGGCGGCGCACCGATGTGCAACAGTCTCGCGCGGGCGGAACGGGCAAAGACCAAAAGTGCGTCCGCGCGGCGGAAAACGACCTTTTCGATCTTTCGGGAGCGCCAGGGGAGAGCGATATCGAAATTCTCCGAGTTGTTGACCATGAACTTCGGACGCGTTCTGAGCATAGACAGGCAAAGCAACACCTGGGCCGCGGCGAAACTGTAGGACTCCTCTTCCATGTGGACGATATCGGGCCGCGCTTCCTGAAGCGCTCTCCATAGTCCACTGCCGTAAACGTGGCCGCCCACCCTGCCGTTGAAAATCAGAGAACCGGTGAAAATCCGGTAGCCCTCTTCCTCGCCCTCCCGGCAGGTGAGCAACCGCGCGCCCTCTTTCCACTCTGCAGGTACGAGCAGAGAAACTTCCAATCCGGGCTGCCGGGCGAGCGCGGCGATCTTCGCCCGGTAAACCGGCGACGCGCAGAAACGGGAAATGATAAAAACGCGCATGATGACCCGCCATGTTGATAGCGCATGCCTCGCGTCATGCCCGCTTCCTGACTGCCATATTTCAGAAACCCTGGAATTTCCGTTTTCTCTCATTCCAGGAAATCGGTGGGTCCTATGAGTACAGGTATTCCAGTAAAGCGGCCTCTCAAGAAAAACGCAAGACGCATGCGGCATCTTTCAGGCAATCAAGACTTCCACCCACGATGGCTCAAGCGTCACACGGGCCGAGTCCGCCTTTCAGTCTATCCTCACGACAGGCGCACGAAGGCGCCTTCAACCACCCCGCTGAACCAGCAGACGGGAGGAATTTTGGATAGCCAGGCCTCGACCCTCAACCATATATGCGGATGCGCTCCGAGCGATTGCCTGAACGCCTCCGGGAAAGGGGTGAAATTCTTCGGGAGGATATTCGAGTACCACGTCTCGACCGCCCGGAACCCGAACCGGGCGAGGAGACGGCGCATCTTTTTTACGGAATAGAGCCGGTCGTGATCACTTGCCCGAAAAATGTTTCTCGCCATGAACTCCGCATAACTCCATTCGTTGGGAAGCATCATCACGACGAACATCCCTCCGGGGCGCAGGATGCGCCATATTTCTGCGAGCGAACCGCTCTCGTCTTCCACATGCTCCAGAACGCCGCAGGACAAAACGAGGTCGAACGATCTATCCTCGAATGGAAGCCGAACGGGGTCCTCACCGCAAACGACATCGAGGTTCTGCTCGCGGATAAAGGAATTCCAAAGAGAGGTCTCTTCCGCCTCGATGGTATAGGGAACGACCTCGAATCCCCGGTTTCTCAGCAGATAAGACATTTGCCCGTAGCCGCATCCCCAATCCAGCAACCTGCCGCCGTCCGGCTTCAGGTTTTTCACGACCTCCGCTTTGCGCAGGTAACTGGCGCGCCCAAGCGGCGTGCTCAGGTGATGGAGACCTCTTCCGCCTTCCGCCAGCGAACGCTCGACGGCGCGGGCGAGGGCCGCCATCTCTTCCGATTCGGCTCCAGGGGAGCGCTTCTTGGGCATGGAGTGTTGACCCTGTTCTTTTCGTGGAGGCAGGGACTACTCTATCCCCGGAACCACGCGGAACACAAGGCTCACTTGACACGGGGCCGGGGGTGGGAGAACTTCGGATAACTTTGTCTCCACTCATTCGAGGGATAACGCCATGAACGATCGTGGTGCGCGCCTCCGGGCGCTTTTAGAAGAAAACCGACCCGTGCTCGCTCCCGCCTGCATCGACGCCTTCAGCGCACGCATGGTGGAACAGGCGGGATTCGAGGTGAATTATCTGACGGGCAACGGCGCCTCGGCGGCGCTCCTCGGCAAGCCCGACGTGGGCTTCATGACGCTCCGCGAGGTGGCCGACGTCTGCCGGAACATCGTTCAGGCGACTTCGATCCCCCTCATCGCGGACGCCGACACCGGATACGGCAACGCCGTGAACATGGTCCGCACCGTCCGTGAAATGGAATCGGCGGGCGTCGCCTGTATTCAGATCGAGGACCAGGTAACCCCGAAAAAATGCGGCTTCCTGCCCGGCTCGATTCCCGTCATCTCCCTGGAAGAGCAACTCGGCAAGCTCAAGGCGGCCCTCGACACACGGCAGAGCGAGAATTTCCTCATCCTCGCCCGCACGGACGCCGCCGCCGACCACGGACTCGACGAGGCGATCCGCAGGGCCGTCGCCTATAGGGAGGCCGGGGCCGACCTCACGTTCATCGAAGTGGAGGGTACGGAGGAAGAACTCCGGAAAATCGGGGCCGAGGTTCCCCCGCCCCACGTCACCACGCTGGATGAATCGAGGCGCGAGGCGGCCCTCAGCGTGGATGAACTCGGCGAACTCGGCTTCGGCGTCATCATCTACCCGGGCATCGTGCGCTGCACGTACCTGAAAGCGGTGAACGACGTGCTGCACATCTTGAAAGAAGAAGGTTCCACACGCTCGGCGCGCGAGATGATGGCCACTTTTCAGGAATACAACGACGCCCTGGGCATTTCGGAAGTCCAGGCGTGGGAGCGCGAATACCTCTAGCGCCTCACCGGCGGGATGCAAGGAGCGGAACATGATCACCGTAGGGATGTATTACGAAGTGCTCCCGGGCAAGGAGAAGGAGTTCGAAGAGAAATTCGAGGCCGTGGCAGGCGCCCTCGAAGGACAGGCCGGCCACGTGCAAAGCCTTTTGTATCAGCAGGTGAAAAACCCGAATTCCTACACCATTCTCTCTGAGTGGAAGGCGCAGGAAGACTTCATGGCCTTCATCAGGAGCGATGCGTTTCGCGCCGTCACGGACTGGGGAAAGGCGGAGATTCTTGCGGGCAGGCCGCGTCACAAGCTCTATGGCCGCGAGGGCGACCTCCACTAGGGAGAAACGGAATGCCGGATATGCTTCCCTGCCCGCCGCCTGATCCCCATCCCAGAGCGCCCCGCTTCAAGCTCCCCCACGGCGCATGGGACACCCACGGACACATCTTCGGTCCCGAGAGCAAATACGCCTACTCACCCAGAAGGGGTTATACGCCTCCCGATGCCCTGCTCGATGCCTACGAAACCCTCCACCGCACACTCGGCGTGGAGCGCGGCGTCCTCACCCAGCCGAGCGTCTACGGGGTCGACAACACCGCCATGCTGGACGCCATGGCCCGCTCAGGCGGACGGCTCATGGGCGTGGCCTCCGTGGACAAGGAGGTGACCGAGGCGGAATTGACGCGCCTCCACGACGCGGGCGTTCGCGGCTTGCGTATCAATCTGGCGGACAAGGGCGGGATCCCCTTCGATTCGTTCGCAGACGTTCAGGCGATGGGCGAGCGCATCGAGGACATGGGCTGGCACATGGAGTTCCTCATCCACGTCCATGAATTCCCCGATCTGTGGAAAACTTTCTCCTCCCTCCCCGTGCACAGCGTTTTCGGGCACATGGGCTACGTCCCGGCGCCCGAGGGGCTGGGCCCGCTCCGGGAATTCATGGATTTGCTCAAAGAGGGCCGAACCTGGGTGAAGCTCACGGGCGCCTACCGCATCACGGGCCTGAAGCAAACACCCTACTCGGACGTCGACCCGGTCGCCCAAGCGCTCATCGAGGCGGCCCCCGAGCGCATCATCTGGGGCAC
>WTGD01000204.1 GCA_011523725.1 Nitrospinota bacterium | reverse complement strand
GGCCTGTCCCTACAAACCCTCTACTTGCAGTGGCCCTCTATACGGACTTTTTCAAAAACCCCCTTGGGCGCATATGTTGACCCCCTTCCTCGCGCAACCTAGAATGCCCTTGTCCACACGAGTCATCACTCTGCCGTGGAGGTTGATCATGAAGAGCGCCCTGGAAATAGCGATGGAGAAAACTTCCGCCATCGGCGAGCGCGCGCGCCAGGAGCTGGAAAAACTCAGCCCCGAGCAAAGAAGCAAAATCGAGGAGATCAAGAAGGTATACGAGGGAAAAATCGCCGAAAAAGACGTTCTCCATCAACAGGAATTGATGAAAATGACGGGCGGCGCCCCTCCCGAAGCCATCGAGGCGCAACTCGAGCCCGAGGCCAGAGATGCGCTGAACGCTTTCCGCCAGAAATTCAGAAGCGAGCGCGAGGCGCTCGAAGCGGAACGCGACGAGAAGATAGAAGCCATCAAGAAGGAAAGTTAAACGCACATGAGCCGCGTTGCGATCATCCGCTGTGAAGACTACGACAAGGAGCGCGTGAGTGACGCCGTCGCCGAGGCCCTGGAAGCGCTGGGCGGCGCAGCGCAGTTCGCCTCTGCGACCGAAGAGATTCTGCTGAAACCCAACATTCTCAAGGGCGCGCCGCCCGAGAGCGCGCTGACGACGCACCCCGAAATACTCCGGGCGGTGGCGCGGCAGTTCCAGAATTCGGCGGCGCCGCCCCGGAAAATATCCATGGGAGACAGCCCGGCGTGGGGCAGCCTCACCGCTTGCGCCGAGCAAGCTGGTCTCTCCGGGGTGTGTGAGGAACTCGGGCTGCCCCTCGTTACTTTCCGGAAAGGGGTGAAGGTCCCCAATCCCGAAGGCGTCGTTTATGCGCACCTCACCATGGCGAAAGAGGCGATGGATGCGGGCGGGATCATCAACCTCCCCAAGCTCAAGACCCATTGCCAGCTTTACATGACGGGCGCGGTCAAGAACCTCTTCGGCTGCGTGGCGGGAAAAAGAAAGGCGTGGTGGCATTTCAAGGCGGGGACATTCGAGGACTATTTCCCGCTCATGCTCGTCGAAACGGCGAGGCTGCTCAAAACGAGGCTTTCCGTACTGGACGCCGTCTGGGCGATGGAAGGCCAGGGACCCGCGCAGGGAACTCCCCGCCGGGTGGGGCTCATCATCGCGAGCGCCGACCCGGTGGCGCTCGACCGCGTCGCCTGCGAGGTCACGGGACTCTCGCCGGAGAAACTGAGAACCCTGGAAGCCGCCCGGGTCACGGGCTTCGGGGAAACGGATCTGGACAAGATAGAAGTGGCGGGATTGCCCATCCGGGAGGCGAAGCTCTCCAGGCCCCTGGTCGAACCGAGGATGATACCGATAGGCTTCAGCATTCCGCGCGTCGTCAAGAGCACGCTGAAACAGCAATGGCTCACGCGCGTACGCGAACCCCTCCAGAAAGTGTCTTGAATCTCAGCGCGGGTTAAATGTTCGAGCGGCTCTGCGAGCCGTCCACGTTCCAGCAGGCCCCGTGCACCAGGCTCGCCCTCGGGCTCACCATGAAGACGGCCACGGCGGAGAGTTCCTCGGGGCGGCCGAACCGGCCCAGCGGCATTTCCGCGTCGATGAAGCCCTTGAGGCCATCGGGCGCCTCGTCGATCCGCCGCTCCCACACCCCGCCCGGGAAGAGAATGCTGCCCGGCGCAATCGAGTTCACGCGAATGTTGTCCTGCGCCGTCTGCTGGGCGAGACCCTTGGAGAAGCTGATGAGCGCCGCCTTCGAAGCGTTGTAGGTCATCGCGCCCTTCGATTCGCGTCCGTAGATGGAGGCGACGTTCAGGATGGAGCCGCCGCCTCTTTTTTTCATCTCCGGTATCACGAGGCGCGAGAGCGTCACGGCGTGATAGAGGTTGAAACCGAATCCCTCGCGCCATTCCTCGTCCGTGATGTCCAAAAACGCCTTGGGATTGCTGCCGCCCACGTTGTTCACGAGAATGTCGACGCCGCCGAAGGCATCGAGCGTCCTGCGCAGAAAGGCATCGGGCACGCCTTCTTGAGTCACATCGCCAACCAAACCTGCCGCGCGCCCTCCACCCAGCGCGTTCAGTTCATCGACCGCCTGGTTCAGGCGCTCCTCGCCCCGCGCGCTGATCGCCACGTGGCAGCCCTCGCCCACCAGATCCTTCGCGATGTGGAAGCCGAGACCCCGGCTGCCGCCCGAGATCATCGCCACCTTGTCGGTGAGCATCAAATCCATCGTTTTCCTCCCCCAAATCGGAGAATGGACGGCCTCGCGACGCGCTTAGGCCGGCTCGTCCAGCGTCTGGGCGGCGCGCAGCAGCGTAATCGAGTCCGTGCCGTCGCCGTGCAGGAAAGTGAGGAGGTCGCGCATCATCTTCTCCGTCGGCGTCTCCTTCATGATCCCGATGCCGCCGAGAATGTCCGTGGCGAAGGCTATCGTCTTGAGCGCCACCTGATCGCTGAACACCTTGCCGTACCGCGTGAAGCGCGTGTTGTAGCTCTCGTCGTTCTCCACGCCCCAGCAGATGCGCCACATGAACTGCTCGGCCACCTCGATGTTCATCAGCATCTCGGCGAGCATGTGCTGTATCGTCTGGTGCTCGATGATCGGCTTGCCGCCCTGGATGCGCTCCTTGGCGTGCTGGAGGCAGAAGTCGTAGATGCCGCGCGCGATGCCCGTATTGCACGCCGGAAGCTCGGCGCTGCCCCGGAACACCGTGGCGAACGTCTGAAAGCCCTTGTCGACCTCGCCCAGAATGTCGTCCTTGTGGACGCGCACGTTGTCGTAGTAGCTCTCGGCGTTGGGATACAGCCTGTAGCCGAGCTTGTCGTGCACGTTGCCGTAAGTGACGCCCTCCTGGTCCCCGTGCACCAGAAAGCAGGTTGTCCCCTGATGAAGCGGGACATCGGGGTTCGTTCTCGCAAAGACCAGCAGAATCTTCGCCCAACTCGTGAGCGACGTGAAGCGTTTCGCCCCGTTGAGCACGAAATAATCGCCGTCCCGGACCGCAGAGGTCTTGAGACCCACCGCGGGGTCGCTCTGGCGGTATACGTTGTCGGAACCGTAATCCGGCTCGGTGATCACGAACGAGCCCACGCAATCGTGGTCTTCCACGAACATCTTGCCCCACTTTTCGAGCACCGCCTCCGAACCGCATTTGAAGATCGCGTTCGATATCTTCCAGCACTGGCTCAGGCACTTGATCACGCCGATCTCGATTTGCGCCCCAGTCCAGAGGCAAAGGGCTTTCGTCGTCGTATCGGCGCCGATGCCGCCGTGCTCCTCGGGAACCGCCATGGTGCGGAGGCCGAGATGCGACGCCTTGTTCAGAAGCTCGCCCGGATAGCAATCCTTGGGGTCGAGCCGCCGGTCCATTTCCGCGGCGACGGGCGCGACCTCGCGCTCCATGAAATCCCGGGTCAGGTCGGCCAGCGCCAGTTGTTCTTCGGTGAAAGGATATTGCATAACTCCTCCAGATTCTTGAGAAGAATTCTCTTCGATAGTGAGTGTGTATTCCTTGGTTATCCTCCAGCGCCTATGATGGTGTCAACTTCAAACCGCAATGGTTTTCACATCTCTCAAGCCTTCATATGGCGCGCCGAAGCCTCCCGCAACTCATCGGAAACGGGAACCTTCTCGTGCGCCGGCGCTCCCCCGGCGCCCGGCGACACGTGAATGTTGGCCAGCCAGTTCTCGTCATCACGCTCGGGACAGTCCGACCTCGTATGCGCCCCCCGGCTTTCTGCGCGCATGAGCATCGAGCCCAGCATCGCCTCGGCCGTCAGGCACATGAGCCGCGCCTGCGCGTGGCGCGAGAGGAGCGAAGCGGGGGTCGAGACGTCGGCCACCCTCTCTTTCAGCGCGGCGATCCTCTCGCGCCCATCCTCCAGCGCCACTGAGGTCCGCTCGATGCCGCCGGCGGAGAACATGACGTCGCGTATCTCCTGTTCGATTTCATCGAGTCGCGCTTCTCCCGCCTCATCCGCACTCCCCGCGCTCGTCTCGTTCTTCTCGGGCGTCCCGCCCTCTCCTTCCACATGAGCGGCGGCCCGGCCCGCCCGGTCGCCCATCACGGCGCATACGGTGAGGCCCCCGCTCGCCAGACGATTCGCCCCGTGCAGGCCGCCGCCGTTCTCGCCGGCGGCGAAGAGGCCGGCAACGTCCGTCCGCCCGCTCGTGTCGATGACGGCGCCGCCCATGCAGGAGTGCGCTGCGGGCGCGATTTCTATCGGTTCTTTTCGCACGTCGAGTCCCGCCGCCTCGAAATCGTCGATGATCTCGCCCATCACGTCCCTAAGCCCGTCATAGGGCACCGCCGTCAAATCGAGATACAGGCCGCCGTTTTCCGTTCCGCGCCCCTCGACGATTTCGCGGTGCATCGCGCGGGAGAGTACGTCGCGCTTGGCGTGCTCCATGTCATCGGGCGCATAGCGGGCCATGAACCGCTCGTTCTGGTTGTTCCGCATCCGCGCTTCGGGGAAAGAGAGCGCCATGCCGCCCGAGTTCCTGCCCCGGAGTTGCGGCGGGTGGGCCATCGCCGTCGGCGTGAACTGCACGAACTCCATGTCCCGCAACCGCGCTCCCGCGTCCAGGGCCGCTCCATAGCCGACGCCCGCCACGCCCGGCGCGTTCGTCGTGATGGGGTACATCCCCCCCAAGCCGCCCATCGCGAGAACCGTGGCGCGGGCGTGCGCTCGCAGTAAAACGCCGCTTCCCTCTTCCTGGAAATCCGCTCCCACGACCCTTCCGCCGCCATCGCGCAGCAAGCCGATGAAGGAGAGGCCCTCCAGCACGCGCGCGCCGCTCTGCGCGAGCCGCGCGCCCAGAACCCGCATCATCCGGGGGCCGCCGCCCGGCACGCGGGCTCCCCGGGGGTAGGTGTGGCCGGGGAGTTTCGTGGGCGTCATCCGCCCGTTCTTCTCGAGAAAAGGCACCACGTGCGCGCGCAGGCGCTCTATCGCAGCGCCCGATTCGGCTGCGACCGTCCGCACGAGCGCGGGGTCGGACATGAACCACCCGCTGCGGAAATTGTCCGCCACCATGGTTTCCACGGAATCATCCGGCAGGGAGAAGCCTTCCAGGATCGTTGCGAAAACGCCGCCCGCGCGCGCGGAATTACCCGTCAGGCCGGACTCGCCCTTCATGGCGATGCAGACGTCCGCCCCCTCTTCGCGCGCGGCCAGAGCGGCCAGCGTTCCGGCCAGCCCGCCGCCTACGACCAGCACGTCCGTTCGTATCTCTTCCACGACTCCTCCGCGCATCAAGCGACGGGATAAGGGAGCGGGTCGCGCTCCCCGATCTCCTCGAACCCCTTGCGCCTCAGGACGCAGGCGTCGCACGACCCGCATGGCCGACCCTCATCCAGCGGATCGTAGCAGGTGTGGGTGAGAGAAAAATCCACCCCCAGCTCCAGGCCCTTGCGCGCGATGTCGGACTTTCGCATCGCGCTCAGTGGCGTATGAATCTCGAGCGGCGCGCCCCCCACGCCCGACCTGGTCGCCAGGCGCGCCATTTGCGCATAGGCGTCTATGTATTCCGGGCGGCAGTCGGGATACCCCGAATAATCGAGCGCGTTCACCCCGATGAATATGTCGCTCGCGCCCTTCACCTCGGCCAGAGCCAGCGCATAGCTCAGGAAAATCGTGTTCCGCGCGGGCACGTACGTTACCGGTATGCCCTCCCCGATGTCGGGGCGTTCCTTGGGCACCTCGATGTCGTCGGTGAGCGCGCTTCCGCCGATGGGACGCATGTCGATGGACAATACGGTGTGGCCGGACGCGCCGATTTGCTTCGCCACCTCTCGGGCGGCCTCCAGTTCGCAGCGGTGTCTTTGCCCGTAATCGAAACTGAGCGCCTCGCAGGCGAATCCCTCCCCTTTCGCGATGGCCAGAACGACGGCGGAATCCATGCCGCCGCTCAAGAGGACGACCGCCACTCTTTTCCCGTCCATGCGCAAATTCCCGTCCATGAGCTATCTGATGAGCCGCTCTGCGAAAAACCGCATAATAGGGTATTCTAGCGGTTCGGCAAAGGCGAAATGCGTGTTTCTCACAGCAGGAGGAGCGGACGATGCCCGTGGCTACCGTGAACGGCGTGAACCTCACATACACCGTGAAAGGAGACGGCGCGCCACTGGTCGCGATGCACGGATTCGCCAACTCCACCTACACCTGGGAGCCGGTGATGGATGCGCTCGCCGGGCGCTTTCAGGCCTTCGCCTACGATCACAGGGGCCACGGGGGGTCGAGCAAGCGCCAGGGCCCATTTGGTATCGAGACTTTGACCGAGGACCTGCTCGCGCTCCTCAATTTCTGGGGTCTCGACAGGGTCCACCTCATGGGACACAGCATGGGCGGAAGGACCGCCCTGTGGTGCGCACTCGAACACCCCGAG
>WTGD01000059.1 GCA_011523725.1 Nitrospinota bacterium | reverse complement strand
CCTTTACCCTCTCAGGGACTTTTTCAACACCCCTCTTGAGGGCCAATTCCGGTCAAGGCGGGGTTGTTGAAAAATCCTCCTCGCCCGGAAGAATTCCTCGCTCCGCTTCGGCTCCGCATTTCCGCGCATTTGCGGTTACCGCCCCGCATGGGGATGCGGCAGAATCTCCCGCGAACGGCGCAGAGGAGGCGTTCTCATGGAAACGGGTCATGCGAAGAAGGGAAAGCGGCGTTCCGCTCCCGATCGGGGAAGGCCGGCCGGCTCCGTTCGGCCGGCAACCCTTTTCCCGGCGATCGGCATGAACCCTCCCGCATTGGTCGGGTTTTATCTTTCGCGCTTGGGGACGGGCCGCGAGGGACGCGCCGTGAATTTCGATAAAATACCGAAAAATACGATAAATATCGCTAAATTCACGGGGTTTTTCGATAAAAAACGAAAGCGGGAAAAAATCGCAACTCGTTGTAATAAAACGGCTTGCTTCATATATCCGAGCAGGGGCGACTCAAATACCGCCACAATTTTTTTTCACGTAGCGCATTTGCCCGCATTTCAGGTGAATTGCGCGGTTCTCCCCGCATATCCGCGCAACTGCCCGCAGGAAGGCCCGGCGAACCTACTCTCCGCCGCCGCTTGAGTCTCCATGCCGCCCGCCGCCCAAGCCGGGTGATTGGGCAACCCCCAGGGGGGAGTGATTCCATCATTCCCCCTCACGTCCAGGCCCTCCTTCCCCACGGCCGAGAGGTGTATGTCATTCCCGTTTATTTTCCCTGGCTTCTCCTGTAGGCTTCCCCCATGTCGAAACTGGCCCTGAACCGCTTGATCCACGACATCCAGCCGATCGAGAAGCGCGAGGCGTTCCTGCGCGACCCGCTCGGGTTCGCGCGCGGCTACGACTTGAGCGACGCGGAGCTGGCAGCGGTTCGCGACTCCGACGTGCGCGCGCTGTGGAAGTTCGGCGCGAACCCCTACCTGCTGCGCGTGCTGCAGATGCGCGCAGGCGTTTCGGATGCGGATTACAGGGCGGCGCTGGCGGGCTTCTCCTATCCGCGGCCCGACGAGGGGGAGATATAAGGTGGCGGAGATCGTAGGCGCCTTCGCGGCGAGCCACACGCCTCTTTTCCTGCTGCGGCATGACGCGCCCGCAGAAGAGGTGAGGGAAGAGGTATTCTCCTCCTACCGCAGGATGGCGAGCGAGATCGTGGCGCGGGGCGCCGAGGCGATGGTTCTTCTGGGAAACGACCATCTGCACGCCTTCTCCATGGACAGATACCCCGCCCTCGCCATCGGCGTGGGACCCCGGTTCGGCCCGGTGGAGACCGAGCCTTTTCTGCCGGGCGACGTATACGAGGGCGCCGAGGCGCTGGCCTCTCACCTTACTCGCGGGCTTTTGGCGAACGGCTTCGACCCCTTGTTGTGCCGGGAGCTGGCGCTGGATCATTCCTTCGTTTCGCCCCTGGCGCTGATGGGAGATACGGGTCTTCCCGTCGTTCCGGTCCTGCAAAACACGGTGGCTCCGCCCCTGCCGCCCGCCGCGAGAGCGTACGATCTCGGTGTCTCGCTCAGGCGGTTGCTGGAGGGCTATGAAGGACACGAGCGCGTGGCCGTCGTGGCGACGGGCGCGCCCTCGCACTGGATCGGGACTCCCGAGTTGGGCGCCATCGACGAGGCGTGGGACCGCGAGGTGATCGACATGCTGTGCCGCGCGGATGCCAAGGCTCTCTCAGCATGGCCGCAAGAGAAGATCGATGAAGGAGGAAACGGGGGCAACGAGATCAGGACGTGGATATCCGCCGCGGCTCTCAGCGGAGACACCGAAGCGAATCTTTGGACCTACCGGATAGAACCCCTGTGGTTTCTGGGGGTGACGGTCATCGAGTGGCCCATCGGGCCTGCTCTGTGAGTGACAGCGAAGGAGGATGAGGGAATGCCGAAAGCCGTTTTGTTCGATGAGTTGGGCGGCGCGGACGTGCTCCGCGTGGCGGAAGTTCCGGAACTCGAGCCTGCGGAGGGCGAGGTGCGCATTGCCGTGGAGGCGATAGGACTCAACCGGGCGGAGATTCTCTTCCGCCATGGCCGCTACCACGACAAGCCCGTGTTTCCCTCCCGAATCGGCTACGAGGCTTGCGGGGCGATAGACACCGTGGGTCCGGGCGTAACGGACTTGGTGGTCGGGGATCGCGTGAGCACGATTCCTTGCTTCTCGATGGTGGAGCACGGCGTGTGCGGCGAGCAGGCGGTCGTGCCGGCGTTCGCCGCCGCCCGTTACCCCGACAGACTGACGCCCGCCGAGGGCGCGGCCATCTGGATGCAGTATTTCACCGCATACGGCGCGCTCATCGAATTCGGAGGATTGAAGGAGGGGGATACCGTCCTGCTCACGGCGGCGAGCAGCAGCGTCGGCGTCGCGGCGATACAAATTGCGAAATCAGTGGGCGCGCGAGTGATCGCCACGACGCGAGGAGCGGGCAAGAAGGATTTTCTCCTGAACATCGGCGCGCACCGTGTCGTCGTGACGGACGAGGAGGATCTGGCGGAGGCGGTGATGGATATCACGGAGGGCGCGGGCGCCGACGTCGTCTTCGACCCCGTCGTCGGGTCTACGCTGCCGAAATTGGCCGATGCCGCTAAATACCAGGGTTCGATCTTTCTTTACGGCCGCCTATCGCCCGAGGATGCGGTGATACCTCTCTTCCCGGCCCTCCGGAAAGGGCTGACCTTCCGGTGCTATACGATCATGGAGATCACGAAGTTTCCGGAAAAAAGGGAGCGGGGGAAGAAGTTCATCTACGACGGCCTGGAATCGGGCGCGCTCAAGCCCATCATCGCCAAGACGTTCCCACTCGACGAGGCGGTGGGGGCGTACAGGTACATGGAGTCGAACCAGCAGATGGGCAAGATCATCGTCGAAGTCTAATCCTCGCTCGGATCAACCGAATGGACGGGCGTGCGAGTAGCCCATCTCCTCGCTCGTGATGAACTCGAGCAGCGCGGGCGTTCCCTCTTCGGTCACACGTCTCGCTTCCAGGAAGGCCGCGCCGACCTCACCCGGCTCCTCCACGCGCTTCGCCCAGCCGCCCAGCGCTCTGGCGATATCGGCGTATTCTCCGCCCACGTCGCGCGTGCCGTATTTCTCATGGGAGAGCGCCATGTGATTGGTCTCCACCGCCATGGTGGAGTTCTTGAGCACCACCGTACAGATGGGCAGGTTCTCGCGAACGGCGGTTTCGAAATCGAGCCCCGTCATGCCGAACGCCGCATCGCCCATGAAGTTCACGCAGAACTTGTCGGGCGCGGCCAGCTTGGCGCCCATGGCGAGACCGAGCCCCGTGCCGAGTTGGTGGGATTTCCCCCAGCCGAGATATGACCTCGGCGTGTCGCAAAGATACATGGGTAGCATCTCGTATCGCGGATTCCCCGAATCATGTGTGGCGATGGCCTCTGCGGGCGGCACGTTCTGCATCAACTCCCGGATCACGCGGTAGGGGTTGATGGGTACCTCATCAGAGGTGAGCTTGGGCGCCCATTCATCCAGCCAGGCCTTTCGCGTCCCCGCCACCTGCGCCTGCACCCCCTCGCGCCCGCTTCTCCCTGTGCTCTTCACCCGCTCAGCGCAGCAGTCGATGAACTGGCGCAGCACGAGCTTCGCGTCCCCCAGTACGGGATGATCAGCGGCGTAGCTCTTGTTCAAGTCGACCGGGTCGTTCGTCGCGTGGACGATGGTTTTTCCACCGGGCACGCGTGTGGCGAGGCCGTGGTCGGTGAGGCTCGTGCCGACGGCGAACACGAGGTCCGCGTCTTTCAGGAAGTGATAGGCGGGGCCGCTCATGACGCTCGAGCCGACGCCGAGGGCCAGGGGATGGTTTGCCTCCGAGATGGCACTCTTGCCCTCCATGGTGGTCATCACAGGAATCTGGAGGAGTTCCGCCAACTCGCGCAGCTCATCCGTCGCCTCGGCGTAGAGCACGCCCGCGCCCGCGAGGATCACCGGGCGCTCGGCACCTAACAGAGCCTCGGCGGCGCTCTCCACGTCCTGCGGATCCGCCTGGGCGCGCGTTCGCTTCACGGGCGTGTAGCCGCCGAGCATATCGTCTGAGACTTCCATTCCCGCGACGTCTTCGGGCAACTCCACAAGCACGGGGCCGGGGCGTCCGTTCTTGAGCGCGTGAAAGGCGCGCCGCATGGCGTCCACGGCGCGTTCTGGCACGTTGATCTGCTCGGCCGATTTCGTCACCGAGGCATAGGAGTCGACGGAACTGAACATGGGAAATACGCGGTCGCGACCCCTGGCGTGGCCGAGGGGGAGCAGCAGCATGGGCGTGGAATCCGAATACGCGGTGGAGATGCCCGGAAAGGCGTTTTCCGCCCCCGGACCGTACTGCATGGTGAACACCGAGGGCGTGACGCCGTTGGTGACGCGGGCGAAGCCGTCCGCGATGCCAACCCCCACGCGCTCCTGGCGGCAGACGATGGGCCGGATGCCGACAGCGGCGGCCGCTTCGATCTGGAGGGTTGTCGGGTAGCATTTTAAGTGCCTCACCCCTTCGCGCTTCAGGATTCCGGCGATGACGTCGACGACGCGCATGTGGCTTCTCCTATCGGTTCGGTGGATTTGCTTTCAGCGATGGGGTGAGTTTCTCACAAGTTGTCGATGAAGCAAATTTCCGCGCACGCGAGCGCGCTCGGGCGGTTTTCGCTACAATGGCCGCCTTCGACCCGAGATGAATTCAAGGGGCGACTGAGTCGCTCCCGCATCTTTTCAGAAAAAGGAAGCCCGGCCATGGCGAATCGAGAAGCAACCACATATGAAGTGAAAAACCACGTCGCGTATCTCACCCTGAACCGGCCCGAGAAGAAAAACGCCATCAACTACGCCATGCGCAAGGAGGTGCAGGACGCCTACGTCGACATCAAGCACAACCCGGACGTCTGGGTGGCCATCATCACGGCGGCGGGGGACGTTTTCTGCTCGGGCAAAGACATCGTGGAGAAGATGCCCGAGAGCGACGCCCGGGTGATGTCGAACGATGAGCTGTATCTCTACCTGCGCTATCTCTACAAGCCGGTCATCTGCGCCATCAACGGCCCCTGCCTCGCCCAGGGGGCGGGTTTCGCGCTGAACTCCGACATCCTCATCTTCTCCGAGCGCGGCTCCATGGGCTGGCCGCAGGTGCTCCGGGGGATATCCTCGGTGAGCGGCCCCGCCATGTGCGCCCACGCGATTCCCTGGACGCAGGCGATGAGCTACCTGATGCGCGGCAAGTTCATCCCCGCCGAGGAGTGCTTGCGTCTTGGCATCGCCACCGAGGTGGTGCCGCACGAGGAGCTTCTGCCGACGGCTGTGCGCTACGCGCAGGAAATCCTGGAAGCGGCCCCCATGGCGGTCTGCGCCATCAAGGAGGCGGCGCGCCGGGGCGAGGACCTGGGCTATCGCGACAGGGTCTACATGTCGCGCGACGTGGCGGACCGCATCCTGCACACCGAGGATTCCAAAGAGGGAATCCTCGCCTTCAGGGAGAAGAGAAAGCCCGTCTGGCGGGGCAGATAAGGCACTGATTTTCATATTTTCCCGAGAACAAACAAGAACGATTGAAATGGAGATGAAAGCGGATGAGCGATAAACCCGTAGTCTGGGTGGGAACCCCCTTTATCCTGAATTTCGATGACCCGATGGAGATGTTCCAGCCCCTAGTGGAAGAGGGGCTGGAGGTGCGCCTCGACGAGTGCCGGGGCCACATGCCCGAAGAAGACGTCATCGCCGCTCTTCCGGGCGTCACCGCTGTCATCGGGGGAGCGGAGCCGTATACGGCCAAGGTGATGGATGGTGCGCCCGGAGTGAAAATCATCGTGCGCGCGGGCGTGGGCGTGAACAACGTCGACATTCCGGCGGCGACCGAGCGGGGCATACTCGTCGCGAACTCGGCGGGGCAGAACTCCCAGTCCGTGGCCGAGCACCTCTTCGGCATGCTGCTCTGCGCGGTCCGGCGCATCGGCTGGCTGGACGCGAATATCCGCAAGGGCCTGTGGCGCGAGATTCAGCCGCCCATGCGCCCTCTGAACGGGATGACGATGGGGATACTGGGATTCGGAAACATCGGCAAGGAGGTGGCGAAACGGGCCGTCGCCTTCGACATGAAGGTGATAGCGCATGACATCGTGCGCGATGAGGAAACGGCGAATGCGTTGGGCGTGCGCTTCGTGAGCCTGGAAGAGTTGGCGAGGGAATCGGACTACCTCACCTGCCACGTGCCCCTGACGCCCGAGACGACGCACATCATAGGCCGCGAGATTTTAAGCCTCATGAAACCCGACGCCTACGTCTTCAACACCTCGCGCGGGCCCGTCTTCGACCTGGACGCCGTGGCCGAAGCCCTGCAGAACGGCGTCATCCGGGGCGCAGGCATCGACGTGTTCCCCGAGGAGCCGCCCGATTACGCGCATCCTGTCTTCGGGCTCGAGAACGCTGTGCTCGCCCCCCATC
>WTGD01000107.1 GCA_011523725.1 Nitrospinota bacterium | reverse complement strand
GCGGCAAGCTGGTGATCGTGGGCTACCGCCCGCCTGCGGCCTACAACAACGTATCGCCGAACTTCACCGTGGACCCGCTCCAGTTCCTCACGTTCGCGCAGGAGATCCACGGCTCGCGCTATTGCTCGATGGAGGAACTCGGACAATCGCTCGCGCTGATCCAGCAGGGGAAGATCAAACCCATCGTCACAGAAACTTTTTCGCTCGAGGAGACGGAAGACGCCTTCCAGGCGCTCATCGAGAACCGGGTGACGGGGAGAGCGGCGGTAGTGTTCGATTAGGTTTCATTCGCAGGTTCTATTCGTTTTCATGCGTCTTTAAGGAGAAATTCCGATGGTGGAATCCGTAGACAAGGAAGTGATGGCCAAACAGGAACGCCGCGTGCGGGCCACGCGCGCGGAGGGCTGCCGGGTGGAGTTGAAAGCGCGCAAGCACGCCTTCGTCGCCGATGAACCGGCGCAGGGCGGCGGGACCGACACCGGCCCCACGCCGCGCGAACTGGCGCTTGGCGCGCTCTCCGCCTGCATCACGGTCATCACGAACAAGGTGGCCGAGGGACTCGACTTCAACGTCATCGCCCAGGAGGTGGAGGTGCGCGGCACGGCGGACCCCAGGGGCGCGAAGGACCCGGACAACGGCATCAGCCCCAACTTCGATTACGTGGAGGCGAAGATCCATCTGACCACGGACGAGTCCGACGAACGGGTGGAGGAGCTGAAACGCCAGCACCACGGGCGCTGCCCCATATCCGCGCTCTACCGCGAGAGCGGCTGCGAGCTGGTGGAGGAGTGGATCGTCAAGCGGCCCTGAGGGGGGAAGTCCGCGCCAGGGGCATCGCCTTAACCCCCTGACAAGGGGGGACAGGGGGGTTGGTTTTGTAGGGACAGCCCCTCCTCGGGGCTGTCCCACAGGTCGCGACCCCGGACAGGCAAAGAGCCTGTTCGGCTACGGCGTCGTCCCTCGATACGGCCCTTGCGGGCCTACTCGGGATGAGGAGGTTTGATGTCTTCCTCACCCTGAGTAGCCGCCGAAGGCGGCGTATCGAAGGGCCATCCCGAGCGGGTTGCATGTATGCGTGAGACACTCCCTCCTTGGGAGCGCCCCACCCGGAGAAAGCGGGCGGTTCTCGAACCGCCCCTACGGGCAAATGCGATTTTGATCATCATTCCGGCGACGGGACAACGCCTTGCTGGATGGTGTGTAGGGGCCGCATACATGCGGCCCATGGTCGGCAGGTGTAAAAGGCAGGGTCGCATATATGTCGGACATATATGTCCGACCTACAACAAAAACGACAATTCCGCCGGAATGACGAACCTTGCAAACCGGGTTGAGGGGTGCAGCGATCCGGAAAACGATGTGGCAAAAGATGTGGCGCAGAAACTACTCCACCTTCGCTTTCACGTTCCTGGCGAACTCGGCGAAAATCTTGTTCGCCTGGTTCTTGATGACGGTGAAGCCGAGCGAGCCGAGTTTACCGAAAACGTCGACGCTCGAGTCGATGCGCACCATCGTCTCGTTCTCCGAGACGGCCTCTAGCGTCACCTCGTTTTTCTGCTTGAGGCTCGCCGCGAGCTTCGAGTCCTTCCCCTCGCCCACCGTGCGGATGTACTCGGGCGCGCGGACTTCCTCGATGTTGACCTGAAGCTGAAAACTCGCCTTGAGGAAACTCACCTTCTGCTCGACCCGCACGCCGTAGGTCGCGTCGTCTATTTTCTCCACGTCCTTCACGCCGGGAACGCAGGCGGCGAACTCCTCGACCTGCCAGATGAAGTCCCAAACCTTCTCCCGGGGGGCGGCGACGGTAATCTCCTGGTTGAATTCCATGTCGGGTGTCCTTTTTGCTCGGTGTGACGCGAAATGAGAATCAAACGAGGGTATGATTCTACCAAGACGCTGCGCTTTACTCCACAGACCCCTGGCCTTGAGGAACCCGGATGTCAGCCGAATCCCTCATCCTGTTCGCCAAACCGCCCCGCGCCGGGCGGGTGAAGACGCGCCTGGCCCAAAACCTCGGGCGCGACGAGGCGGCGCGGCTTTATGCGTGTTTTCTGCGAGACGCCGCCGGGACGGCGCGCGCGCTCACCGAAGCGAGGCCCGGCGTCTCCCTCGTCTGCGAGTGGGCGCTGGAGCAAGGCGATTCTCTCGAAGAATTTCCCCTCACCGACTGGCTGCCCGGCGCATTCCTGCACCGGGCGCAAACGGGCGCTGACCTGGGCGCGCGAATGGCGGCGGCTCTCGGGCGATGCCTGGCTTTCGGGAGACGCGCGGTGCTCATCGGCACGGATTTTCCGGACCTGCCGCATGAGGTTCTGAGCGATGCGTTCGAAAGCCTCGCGAGCACGAATGCGCCGGAAATCACGCTCGGCCCCGCGGCGGACGGAGGCTACTTCCTGATCGGGATGAACCGGTTCGTCCCTGAAATCTTTAGCGGCATCCCCTGGAGCACGAGCGAGGTTCTCTCGTACACGCTGGAGAGAGCGGACGCGCTCGGGGTCGGGACTGCCCTCCTCCCCGAATGGCGCGACGTCGACGATGCGGACGATCTGGAGGACCTGAAGGGCCGCCTCTCGCGTGACACCTCGCGCGCCCGGCATACGCGGGAATATCTCTCCTAATCCCCTTCCGGCGTTTGCGCCGTGTTGCTCAAAATGAAAGGATTGGCCGTCAAATCCGCCGAACGATGAGGAGCACGCATTGCCGAACGAATCCGTCGTAGAAGCCACCTACACCTACTGCGTCCATTGAGCCTGGTGCCTGATCGCGACCGGGCGGTTGCGAAAACTTAAGCGAATGGCGAACGGACGCCTCGCCATCCGCTACCGCGCCTTTCTGCTCTCGCCCGAGCCGGACCACCGTCCGGCCCGCAAGGAGGCCATCATGGGACACTGGGAGATGGCGAAAAGCCACCCCGGCGGCGAGGAGATAAACCCCGTTCTCATGGCGCGCCGCGATTTCCCCTACCCCCATTCCACGCCCGGCGCGGTCGCCATCAAGGCCTTCGCCGCCCAACTCCCCGAGCGCGAGGGAGAGTACCTGGAAGCCGTGGAGCGCACGCACCTGGTCGAGTGCAAGAACATCGACGACGCAGACGTGCTCGTGGCCGCCGCCGAGCGGCTGGGGGCGGAGCCCGCGATGATGCGCGAAGTCATGGCCGACCCGGATATGGCGAAGCGCGTCTGGGCGGATCACGTCGAGGCCGTAAACGCCGGCATACAGTCCACGCCCACGGTCGATTTTTCCGGCCAATTCAGAATCACCGGCGCGCAGCCCATGGAGGTTTTCCAGCAAGCCCTCGAACGCGCCCTGGCCGGGCAGGACACCTGACGCCGCCATGCGAGCGGACTGGCGGCTATGGAAAATCGTCGTCTTGTCGGCGGCGCTCGTGTTGCCGGCCGGCTGCGCGAACGTCCGCGCGCTTTTCACCCCTTGGGAGAAAAAAGAACCCGTACGCCAGTCAAAACCGGCGCCGGATAAAAAACCCGAAAACCCGCATTTTTTCCGCGTCCTGACCCTTCCCGACTACGATACGGCGAAAGAGGCGTACGACAAGACCGCCATTCTCGGGATTCCCTTCCGCAAGGTGGCCCATGAGTTCAAGGATAAGGCGACGGCCATCGGAAAGGCGCAGCCATCGGAGCTCAGCGTCGGCGCGCGGGCCGAGGCGCAGGACCTGACGCTCGGGGAGACTTCCAGGATCATCGAGTCGGACGAGGGGTTTTCGATCCTCCAGAAAACGACGAGCGCGCATTACGAACGCGCCTTGAAACTCATGGAGAAGAAAAAGGATGCGGCCGCCCTCAATCTCATCCGCCGCGATCTCGAGATCAACCCCGGAAACGTGGACGCCTGGCTCGCCCTGGCGAAGATGATGGACGATGCGGGGGATCTGGAGGAAACACTCGCCGCTTACGCCAAGGCCCGCGAACTCGCCCCCGGGAACCCGGCCGTCTCCAACAGGTACGCCAGATACCTGGTCTCCCAGTACCGCTACGAAGAAGCGGAGGAAATACTGCGGGACGCGGAGAAAAAAACGCCCGAAGACGCGGGCGTGCTCCTGAACCTCGCCTCCCTGCTCGTCTACCTGAACAAGGCGCCGGACTTCGCCTCGCGCCTCATCACACGCGGCTCCAGAATCGACCCCGGCCGCCCGGCATGGTACCGCCTCTCGGGCGTCATCCAGAAACGGCGGGAGCTCGGCATCGCGCCCAAAGCAAAGGGTGTGAATTAGGGATCAATCGCGATTGATGAATGAGCGATTGCGCTTTTTGCGTAGGGACAGGCCCCTGTGCCTGTCCGACTTCCACATCTACATACAAAGGACAACCACGGGGGGTTGTCCCTACACGACCTGCAATGTGGTGAAGGCGTGGGGATACCTTGCGTGTCCACCGTTTTTGCCTTTGTTCGTCATTCCGGCGAAAGCCGGAATCCATTTGCGGATGCGGATGAATGAACGGCGGCGTTTCATTCCCCGCCGATGCGCAGGAACCCTGACGAAAGGCAAAAGGCATAAAATGGATTCCGTCGGACCCTCCCGCCTTGGTCGGTTCCGACACCGGAATGACGGTGGTTTATCCAGAGCGGTTTAAGAAACTTTTAGGAACAAAAGATAGGCGACAAATGCCGGGCGGACACGGGGGGTGGTTTCGTAGGGACAGGCCTCCGTGCCTGTCCGAGGTCTCCGTAGTTGTCCTGATTGTGACCATCCTGCAAAAGGACAGGCACGGAGGCCTGTCCCTACGGGCGTCATTCGGAGGGTCGTGTAGGGGTCGCAGATATGCGACCCGACCGGTTCGCGGCATTTGGGCCGCATGTATGTCGGACATATATGTCCGACATACACACCAATTGGCAATCCAGCCCAAAAGGGACTTTTTCAACAACCCCTCCCCGGTCGGCGAACCCTCCCTCATCAATCAAGTCCTGTGCTCTTGGCTCCCCGCGCTCTTATGCGTCATAATGCCGCCGTTCTCGAACCACGCGAAGATTCGCAAAAAAAACCAAATCATGAGAGGGCCACCGCATGAGCGCCGAGCTTTTGATCAAGAACGCGAAAATCGTGACGCCCACGGACACCTATGAGGGCTGCGTCTACGTGGAGGGGGGGCGGATCGCCGCCATCACGCATAAGGCGGAAACAGGCGCCGCGCGGGAAATCGACGCAGCGGGCCGCCATCTCCTGCCGGGCATGGTGGATGAGCACGTGCACATGATGGACCCCGGCTTCACGGACCGCGAAGACTGGACGACGGGCACCGAGGCGGCGGCCAGGGGCGGCATCACCACCGTGATCGACCATCACCGTAGCGACCCGCTCGTCTACACGCGGGAGATTCTGGAAGACAAGACCGCCTACATCGACTCGCGCTCGGTGGTGGATTTCGGCCAGCTGGGCGGCCTCGACGTCGACAACCTCGAACACCTGCGCCCCATGTGGGAGGGCGGGGCGCTCGGCTTCAAGGGCTTCATGTGCGATCTCCACGGCGTGCCGGACCTCTCCGAGGGGGTGCTCTTGAACATCATGCGCGAGGTCAAATCCTTCGGCGGCACGGTGATGCTGCACTGCGAGAGCGACTCCATTCTCAATAAGGCAAAAGAAAAAATCGACGCCGAAGGCAGAACGGACTACATGTGCATCAGCGACTGGCGGACCCCCGAGAGCGAATACGTGGCGACGCTGGACGCCGTGGCCCTCGCCGAACTCACGGGCTGCAGGGTGCTGGTGGCGCACGTGAGCCAGCCCGTTCTTCTCGAGGCCATCCAGGCGGCGCGCTCGCGCGGCGCGCGGATATATGCGGAAAGCTGCCCCCAGTATTTCTATCTCGACCACTCGCATCTCGAAGAACTCGGGCCGTTCGTGAAGTTCACGCCGGTCATCCGCTCGGCGGAGACGCGCAACGGCATGCGCGTGGCGCTCGGCCGCGGCATGGTGGACACCATCGGCACCGACCACTGCCCCTTCCCGCGCCAGCGGAAGGTGGACGGCCTGGAGAACATCCACGACGCGCCCTTCGGGATACCGGGCGTGGAGACCACGGTGCGCCTGATGCTGAACGCCGTGAGCGAGGGCGTCCTCACGCTCAACCAGATGGTGCGCATCTGCTGCGAGCAGCCCGCGCGCGTATTCAGCATCTATCCGCGGAAGGGGTGCATCCAGGTGGGCGCGGACGCGGATTTCATCGTCGTGGACATGGACCGGGAGGAGACGCTGCGCGACGCGGACATCGTCTCCAAGTGCAAGTGGACGCCGTTCGACGGCTGGACGATGAAGGGCGCGCCCGTGATGACGCTCGTGCGCGGCGAAGTCGTGATGGAAGACGGCGAGGTGACCGGAAGGGCGGGTTACGGCGAGACCGTCGAGCGCGTGGGGGGTTGAGGGGGCGTCATCACGTAAGCGAAGTCAAGTTTTGAACGTAGGGGCGGACCCGTGTGTCCGCCCGTCTTTGTGATGTATTCCGTGGTTCTCATTCGCAAGGAC
>WTGD01000084.1 GCA_011523725.1 Nitrospinota bacterium | reverse complement strand
AGCCGGGGCGGATCACTGGGCTCCGTGAAGAAGGGAGAGGTCTTTCCCGAACTCGAACAACTCATTTTCTCGACGGCGAAGGGCGGGACGAGCAAGCCGACGAGAACGAGGGTGGGTTTTCACGTCGTTCATGTCGCTGACGTGACGCCGGGGAAAGTGATTACCCTCGACAGGGTGTCCGGCAAAATCCGCGACGAACTCTTCAAGGAGAAATTCACCAAGAGGCGCCGCGAATGGCTGACGGATCTCAAAAGGGCCGCTTTTCTCGAAATCAGCTATGACCCCGTCGCTTCGCCCGCCGGCTTGTCTTCCGTGTTCCGGGATGTTCGCGAGCAGATCAGCTTCAAGCTGGTCGGCATCAAGCTCAAAGGAAGCGGCCGCGGGTTGTTCGGGCAGGACAGAATCTTGTGGGCCTATGGCTCGAACAGGGACAAGCCCCGCTGGAAATCGGACAAAGTGAAGTTGGGCGAGGGGGCGAGCGTGGGGAAAGACGCCATTGATGCCTTGGAGGCGGGGGACCGCCTGTTCGTGAACCCCGACCCCTCGGCGAATGTTTATCTGTTCCGCTACGTGTATCTGCTGCCCGACTCCTACATCGGCGAAGTGAATTTCGCGGACATGATCAAGGCGTTCTCGGAACGCTCGAGGGGCGAAGGAGGAAAAGCCGGGTCGAGAAAGATGTCCTTCGAGACGAACAACAAGGCCGCGCGGCTCGAGTTCGAGGTGGAGGTTCAGAAGACGCGCAGCATCGTGGCGGACCCCAAAGAAATCACCCAATGATGACGTAAGATGCGCCTCGACCAGTTTTTGCGCTATAGCCGCCTGGTCAAGCGTCGTCCCCTGGCCAAGAGCCTGGCGGACGGGGGTGCGGTGGACATCGAAGGGAAAACGGCCAAAGCCTCCTCCCGGGTGGAAATCGGAGACGTGCTGAGCCTCCGGCTCGAGAACAGGACCCTGCGGGTCCGCGTCCTGGGGGAGGCTAAGCGCAATCTGTCGAAAAAAGACGCATCCGCCCTGTTCGAGATTCTGGAGGAATCGGCTCACGCCCCCGATGAGAAAGAAAGCCTATCGGACGCGCCGCTCGATTTTTTGAAGCGCGTCTGAATTTTCCTCTTGCTCTTTGCCGGAAAGACTGCTAGTTTTCATGAAATCGCCCGGCCGGCTCATCGCCGGGTGCAAACGAACCGCTGACAGAGAAATTCCCCTTTAATGTCGTCCCGTGAGGCGGCGAAGGAGGAAACGCAGATGCTTGCCATCTTCTCGCTTGATTTCCGCACTCCGTGCCCTGTGGGCATGGAGTTTTTTTTGCGCCCTTTTTGACCTGAAACCGCCCGAAGGTCGGATTTCGCCCTGATGATGCAACAACTCGACGCCGAGCAGCTCAGGCGCACCCTGAGGCGCCTCTCGCACGAGATTATCGAGCGCACGGCCGACCTGTCGGACCTCGTGTTCATCGGGGTCCGCACGCGGGGCGTGCCCCTCGCGGAGAGGCTGGCGCGCGAGCTCCAGTCGCTGGTGGGCGTGCATCCGCTCGTGGGCGCGCTCGACGTGACGCTCTACCGCGACGATCTGAACCAGGCCGGCGGAGGGAGAACCGGCCTCAAGAAGACAGACCTGCCCTTCTCCTGCGAGGGGAAAGACGTGGTTCTCGTCGACGACGTGCTCTACACGGGCCGCACGGCGCGCGCCGCCCTGGCCGCGCTCATGGGCTTCGGCCGGCCCCGCAGGGTGCGCCTCGCCATCCTGGTGGACAGGGGAGGACGCGAACTGCCCATTCGCGCCGATTTCGTGGGGAAGAACATCGAGGCGGTCCATCCCGAGGAGGTGCGGGTGCATCTGGAGGAGACCGACGGCCAGGACGCCGTTTTCAAGCGATAGACGAGCCCGATGGACCGGGCGTTACAGGGGGGGAGTCATATGAACCAGGAGGCCTACCGAAGAAAGGATTTGCTCTCGATCCGCGAACTCGAGCCCGGGGAAATCACGTTTCTGCTCGATCAGACCGACTCGTTCCGCGAGATCAACGAGCGCGACATCAAGAAAGTGCCCACGCTGCGGGGAAAGACCATCGTCAACCTGTTCTTCGAGAACAGCACGCGCACGCGCGCTTCGTTCGAGATCGCGGGCAAGCGCCTCTCGGCGGACGTCATCAACCTCTCCGTCTCCACGAGTTCGGCGGCCAAGGGGGAGACCCTGCGCGACACGGCCCGGAACATCGAGGCGATGGCCACCGACGTGCTCGTCGTGCGGCACTGGGCGTCGGGCGCGCCCGCCTATCTGGGCAGGGAGCTCGATTGCGCCGTCGTGAACGCGGGCGACGGCTGCCACGAACACCCCACGCAGGCCCTGCTCGACCTCTACACCATCCGGGAGCACAAGGAGAAGTTCAAGGGCCTGAACGTCTCGGTCGTGGGGGACATCGCGCACAGCCGCGTGGCGCGCTCGAACGTGGCCGGCCTGATGAAGCTGGGCGCGAACGTCACCTTCTGCGGCCCCTCCACCATGCTGCCCGCGGAAGTCGACTGCCTGGGCGCGCGCGTGACGACGCGGCTCGATGAGGCCATCGACGGGGCGGACGTGCTCATCGCCCTCAGGATCCAGCTGGAGCGGGGCGCGGGCAGCGCCTTCCCCAGCGCGCGCGAGTACGCCAATACCTACGGGATCACCAAAAAGAAGCTCCAGGGGGCGAAGCGCGACCTGCTCATCATGCACCCGGGGCCCATCAACCGGGGCGTGGAGATGTCGCCCGACGTGGCCGACGGGCCGTTCTCCGTCATCCTGGAGCAGGTCGAATACGGCGTCGCCTGCCGGATGGCGATCCTCTATCTCCTCTCGGTGAAGCGGGACGAGGAGTCGGGGGAGGCGGCTCCGGATGAGGCGGACGCCGCGGAGCCCAAAAAATCGCGTAAGGAGGTGCGAGATGCCGTTGCTCATTAGGGGAGGCCGCCTCATCGACACCGCGGACGGCGTCGATGAGATATGCGACATCCTGATCGAGGAGGGAAAGGTCGCCCACCGGAAGAAGAGCATCCTGCCGCGCGGCGGGGATGAAATCATCGACGCGGCGGGGCTCGTCGTCGCGCCCGGTTTCATCGACATGCACGTCCATTTCAGAGAGCCGGGGCAGGAGTACAAGGAGGACATCGAGAGCGGCACCCGCGCCGCCGCCGCGGGCGGCTTCACCGGCGTGGCCTGCATGGCGAACACCGATCCTGTGAACGACACGAGTTCCATCACCGAGCGGATACTCAAGCGCGCGCGCGAGGTGGGCGCGTGCCGCGTGTTCCCCATCGGCGCGGTTTCGGTGGGCCTCGAGGGCGAGGAGTTGAGCGAGATGGCCGAGCAGATAGAGGCGGGCGCGGTGGCCTTCAGCGACGACGGCGTGCCCGTCAAGACGGCCGCCTTGATGCGCGCGGCCCTCGAATACGCCGGAATGCTCGGCGTGAGCGTGCTCGACCATGCGGAGGATATGTCGCTCTCTTCGGCCAAGGTGATGAACGAGGGGGCGGTCTCCACCCTGCTCGGCCTGTCGGGGAACCCGGCGGCGAGCGAGGACATCTGCGTATACCGCGATATCCGCCTCGCGGAGCTGACCGGCGGCAGGCTCCACATCCTCCACGTCTCCTCAGCAGTCGCGGTGGACCTGGTGCGGGCGGCGCGGGCGCGCGGGGTCCGCGTGACGGCGGAGGTGACGCCCCACCATTTCGCACTTACGGACGAGGCGATTCAGGGCTTCGACTCCTCCGCCAAGATGGCGCCGCCGCTGCGCGATGAGGCGAATAGACAAGCGCTGCTGGATGGTCTCAAGGACGGCACGATATCCGCCATCGCTTCGGACCACGCGCCGCACTACGAGGCCGAGACCCAGAGGGAGTTCGACGCCGTTCCGTTCGGTATCGTGGGGCTGGAGACGGCCGTATCGCTCGCGCTGGACAGGCTCGTGGGCGGGGGCGTGCTCGCGTTGCCCGAGATGATCGCGAAGTTCACCTCAGGGCCGTGCGAGATTCTGGGCCTGCCCCACGGCACGCTCAAGGAGGGCGCGCCTGGCGACGTGACGATTTTAGACCCCGAGCGCGAGATCACCGTCGACCCCGACGCGTTCGAGAGCAACGGCAGGAACACCCCCTTCGCGGGCTGGAAGCTCAAGGGGTGCGCCGTCGCCACAGTCGTCGGGGGAGAGGTGCGGATGAGCAGGCTCGAAGGCGAAATGAAAATCTCGGCCCGGGAGGCGCTCACCCCATGAAAGGACGGAAAATCAAACCGGCGCTCCTGGCCCTGGAGGACGGCAGAGTCTTCCGGGGCGCGAGTTTTGGAGCCGATGCGGACGCGGAAGGCGAACTCGTCTTCAACACGGCGATGACGGGCTACCAGGAGGTGCTCACCGACCCCTCCTACCGGGGCCAGATGGTGGTGATGACGTACCCCCACATCGGGAACTACGGCGTCATCCCCGGCGATGAGGAATCCCGCCGCGTCTGGGTCGAGGCCTTCATCGTGAAGGAAGTCTGCAGGCGCCACAGCAACTTCCGCGCGAACGGGGACCTGGATTCCTACCTCAAAGAACAGGGCGTCCCGGGTATCGAGGACGTGGATACGCGCGCGCTCACGCGCCACGTCCGGGAGGCCGGCGCGCTTAAGGCGGTACTTTCTTCAAAAGATCTGGACGAGGCGAGCCTCATCGCCCGCGCCAAGGCGAGCCCGGGGCTGGACGGGCGCGACATGGTGCAAGGCGTCACCTGCGAGGCCGCGCACGCATACGGCGAGAGGAAGGGCCGACCGCTATGCGTGGCCTACGACCTGGGGGCGAAGGACAACATTTTCCGCGAACTTGGGCAGCGCTTCGATCTCGAAATCGTGCCCGCTTCGGAAACCGCCGAGAGCGTCCTGGCGAGAAAGCCCGCCGCGGTGTTCTTATCGAACGGCCCAGGCGACCCGGCGGCGCTGGGCTACGTCGTCGAGAACGTCAAAAACATCATGGGCCGGGTGCCCGTCGTGGGCATCTGCCTGGGGCATCAGATCCTCGCGCAGGCCCTGGGCGGCAGGACCTACAAGCTCAAGTTCGGCCACCACGGGGCGAACCATCCCGTACAGGATTTGAGCACGAAAAAGGTGGACATCACCTCGCAGAACCATTCGTTCGCCGTGGATCCGGAGAGCCTGCCAGCCGGCGTGGCCGTCACGCATTCGTCGCTCAACGACCATACCTGCGAGGGGCTCAAGTCGGAATCCCCCAAAGTGTTCAGCGTGCAGTACCACCCCGAGGCCTGCCCCGGCCCGCACGACGCGGGCGCGCTGTTCGATGCGTTCTTCTGCTTCTGCGTGGGGGAGTGAGGCAAGGAAATGCGCGTGATGGTTTTGTAGGGGTCGCATATATGCGACCCGACCGGTTCGCGGCATGTGGGCCGCATATATGCGGCCCCTACACGGCCCCTACACGCCAATTCGCAACGCGAGCCAAAAGGGTCTTCTTTCAATACCCTCTCAAGGGGGAAGGAGGAGAAACCCAGGCATCAAGGAGTGGTTTTGGAGAGGGAATGATGAATTGACCGGCGGGAAGAAATCGTGAACGCAAGGATGTATTCACCTTCTTATTGAGAGAGAGTGGCCTGATTCATGCCGAAAAGAACGGACATATCGAAAATCCTCATCATAGGCTCCGGCCCCATCGTCATCGGGCAGGCCTGCGAGTTCGACTATTCGGGCGCGCAGGCCTGCAAGGCCCTGCGCGAGGAGGGCTACGAGGTCGTGCTGGTGAACTCGAACCCCGCCACCATCATGACCGACCCGGAGATGGCCGACGCCACCTACGTGGAACCCATCACGCCGAAGGTGGTGGAGGAGATCATCAGGAAAGAGCGCCCCGACGCCCTGCTGCCCACCATGGGCGGCCAGACGGGGCTGAACACGGCGGTGGCCCTGGCGGAGAGCGGCGCGCTCGACGCGCTGGGCGTGGAGCTCATCGGCGCCAAGCTGCCCGCCATCCGCTGCGCGGAGGATCGCGATCTGTTCAAGCGGGCGATGCGCGAAATCGGCCTGGATCTCCCCCGGAGCGAGGTCGTCACCACGATGGACGAGGGCTGGGCGGCGGCGCGCGGCATCGGCTTTCCGATCATCCTGCGCCCCGCCTTCACGCTGGGCGGCTCGGGCGGGGCCGTGGCGTTCACCGAAGACGAGTTCGAGGAGAAACTCGCCTGGGCGCTATCCGAAAGCCCGGTGGATCAGGTGTTGTTGGAAGAAAGCGTCCTGGGCTGGAAGGAATTCGAGCTCGAAGTGATGCGCGACCTGAAAGACAACGTGTCCATCATCTGCTCCATCGAGAACTTCGACCCCATGGGCGTGCACACGGGCGATTCCATCACCGTCGCCCCCGCGCAGACGCTCTCCGACCGCGAATACCAGACCATGCGCGACGCCGCCATCGCCTGCATCCGGAAAGTCGGGGTCGAGTGCGGCGGCTCGAACATCCAGTTCGGCCTGAGTCCCACGGACGGCCGGATGGTCGTGATC
>WTGD01000117.1 GCA_011523725.1 Nitrospinota bacterium | reverse complement strand
TGGCGTCGTTGTGACGGCCGATCAGCGACCACCGGGGTGGCGGCGCGATATGCTGCGCGGAACCGGTATGCCGGACCGCGCCCAGAGAGGGCAGCTCCACCTCGCGCGTGACGCGCTCTGGTGGGGCTATCTGGGGATTATCGCGCTGGTGCTTCTCGCGCGGGGCGCGCGCGGTGCGCGGGAGCGGATGCGCAAGACGTTTCGCGTCGCCTATGCGGGCGGGCGCGAGGCCGTCGCGCCGGTGGGCTCCACGGTGCTGGAGGCGAGCCGCGCCTCGGGCGTACCACACGCCTCGGTATGCGGGGGACGCGGGCGGTGCTCCACCTGCCGGGTGAAGCTGCTGGGCGGGGCGGACGCCCTGCCGCCCGCGCAGCCCGAGGAGCAGCGCGTTCTGGAGCGCATCAAGGCGGCGCCCGACGTTCGCCTGGCGTGCCAGCTGCGTCCGGGGGGTGACCTCTCGGTTCTGCTCCTGCTGCCCGCGGGCGCGGACGCCGCGCAGGGCTTTGCGCAACGCGGCTACGCCTCGGGCCAGGAGCGCGGCGTGGCCGTCCTGTTCGCGGATCTCAGGGGCTTCACGCGCATCGCCGAGAAGAAACTTCCCTATGACGTCGTGTTTTTCTTGAACTGCTACTTCGACGTGATGGGCGAAGCGATCACCAAAGAGGGGGGACTCATCAACCAGTTCGTGGGAGACGGCGTGATGGCGCTCTTCGGCGTGGAAGAAGGCCCCGAGGAGGGCTGCAGGCAGGCCTTGGCTGCGGCCTGCGCCATCGTGGACGCGCTCGACGGGATGAGCAAGACGCTCGCGGATGAACTCGATGAGCCGCTTCGCGTCGGGGTCGGCATACACACCGGCCCCACCGTGGTGGGCCACATGGGCCGGGGCGTGGCGAAGTATCTCACGGCGGTGGGCGATACGGTGAACACGGCCAGCCGCCTGCAGGACCTGACCAAGGAATACGGTTGCAGGCTCGTCATCTCCGCCCAGGTGGCCGAGCGCGCGGGGGCGGACGTCTCCGCATTTCCCGCACACCAGATCGAGGTGCGAAACCGCGCCGCGCCCCTCACCATCCGCGCCATCGAGAATCCCCGCGACGTCGTTCTCGGGCGGGGAAACGACTCGCACCGCCGGTTTCATCTGTTGACCTGATCGCGCCTCTCCCGCATTATTCCCAGGGCTTGAAGGACTCTTGAGGATACCCATGACAACGGCGACGACGGCGTTCTACGAGGCGATTGAAAAGGCGGCGGCGGGCGAGCGGCTCTCCTATGAGGAGGGGCTCGCCCTGCTCGAAGGCGACGACCTGGTCGCGCTGGGCGCCGCAGCGGATGACGTGCGCGCGCGACTGCACCCGGAGGGCTACGCCACCTATTGCGTGGACAGGAACATCAACTACACGAACGTGTGCGACGTCTACTGCACGTTCTGCGCGTTCTACCGCCCGCCGGGGGATCACCCCGAAGCCTATATCCGCACGCGCGATGAAATCAGGCAGAAGCTCGACGAGCTTTACGCCGTCGGCGGCAAACAGATCCTGCTCCAGGGCGGCCATCATCCCGACTTGCGCATCGAATGGTACGAGGAGCTCTTCTCCTGGATGAAGGGGGAGTTCCCCGACCTTCATCTCCATGCTCTCAGTCCGCCGGAGATTCACCACATCGCGAGGCTGGAGGACATGCCCTATGAGGTGGTGCTTACGCGCCTGCATGCTGCGGGCCTCGATTCCGTGCCGGGCGGGGGCGGCGAGATTCTCGTCGACCGCGTGCGGGAGAAGATTTCGAGGCTCAAAGTCGACGCGGAGGGCTGGCTCGAGGTCATGCGCGTCGCCCACAACCTGGGAATCCGCTCCTCCGCCACGATGATGTTCGGCCACGTGGAGACGGATGCCGAGCGCATCGAACACTTGCACCGCCTGCGCGCGCTTCAGGACGAGACGGGCGGCTTCACGGCCTACATCTGCTGGACGTTCCAGAACGACGGCGCAGCGCCGCTCAAGGCGCAGACGGTGGGCAGCGCAGAGTATTTGCGGATGCTCGCCATCAGCCGCCTGTATCTGGACAACATCGTGAACTTCCAGTCCTCCTGGGTGACGCAGGGGATGAAGGTCGGCGAGATATCGCTGCACTACGGCTGCAACGACATGGGTTCCACGATGCTGGAGGAAAACGTCGTGAGCGCCGCCGGCACCACCTACGCCCTGAACGAGGACGACCTCCACCGCATGGCGCGGAACGCGGGCTTCACGCCCAGGCGGCGCAATTTCTTCTACGAACTGATCTAGCAACGCTCTCCCGTGACGACGGAACCTCCCCGAACGCAGAAGATGGAGCTTTGGCTGGCGGACCTGGTATGTCCGGTGGTTGGGCCGCCCATCCGGCGCGGCGCGCTGCTCACCTCTTCGGGCCGCGTTCTGGCGGTGGGGGAGGAGGCCTTCGTTCGACCCGCCGAGCCCGCGGCCTTGGAGCGCGATTTCGGGCGCGCGATCCTGATTCCGGGCCTCGTCAACGCGCACACGCACCTCGAACTCTCAGGCCTAAAGCGAAAGCCGGGACCGATGGATGAGTGGATCGTCTCGCTCGTGCGCGAGATGCGGGGCTGGCCCGCGCATCTTTTTCTGGCCTCGGCGCAAATCGGCGTCGCCGCGAGCCTGGCGGCGGGTGTTACCTGCGCCGGTGACGTCTCGACCTCGGGGGAGAGCGCGACGGCGATCGCGGGCGCCGGCATGCGCGGCGTGGTGTTCCACGAGGTGCTGGGGCTGGATCCGGCGCGGGCGGACGAGATTCTGGCGGCGAAGCTCGAAGCCTGCGACCTCTTCCCGGAATACAAGGGCTTAATCCCGAACGCGGTACGTCACGGCCTGAGCCCCCATGCGCCCTATAGCGCCTCGCTCGCCCTCTATCGCGCCGTGTGCGATGAGGCGAGGGCGAGGGGCTGGCCCGTGGCGACGCACCTGGGCGAGAGCATGGAGGAGGTCGAGTTCCTGCAGGACGGCGGCGGCGCGCTGGCGAGGGTCCACCGGGCGTTGAACGGCGCGCTGGACGGCTTCAAGCCCTCGGGACTTCGCCCCGTCGCCCATCTCGATCTGGCGGACGCGCTGAGCGGCCTCTCTCTCGCCGTTCACGCGAACCAGACGAACGCCGAAGACTGGACGATCCTCAGGAAGAACGGGGTACGCGTCTGTCTCTGTCCGCGCTCGGCGGACTTTTTCGGCCATCCCTTCGCCGATGCGGCGCGCATGCGCGAGGCCGGGCTGGACCTGTGCCTGGGAACGGACAGCCTGGCGAGCAGCCCCACGCTCTCGATCCTGGACGAGGCCCGCGCGCTCAGGGAACATGATGCGGAGATAACGGACGCCGAACTCCTCGCGATGTGCACGCGCGCAGGCGCCGAGGCGCTCGGCTTCGAGAATCTGGGCGTTCTCAAGCCGGGCGGCGCGGCCGATTTCTGCGTCGTCTGCCCGCCGCGCGGGGTGGGCGATTTGCACCTGGGCGACGTGTTCAGCGAGGACGCGTTCGTCGTCTGCACCGTCACGAACGGGGAGGTCCGCTACGAGGCGCCGAGCGCTTGAGGCGGTTTCGCAGCGCACTCCCGAACCCGGAATGCGCGCCAGGGTTCGGTGTGGTATAACCCCGAAAATTTCGTGCACAGCGCATCTTTTCACATACGAGGCGGGACGCCTCTCAGGGAGAACGAGTATCCATGGCGAGAAAACTGACGAATTTCGATAATTCCAACTGGAAGACCCGCAAGGCCCGCTACGACGTGGCCGAGGCGGGCATCGGCCGCGTACTGGCCATCCGCATGGCGCCGGGGGACGACCTGTTCGGCACGACGCTCAAGATTTGCCAGGAGAAGGGCGTGAAGGCGGGCGTCATCCTGAGCGTGGCGGCGAGCCTGCAGAAAGCGGTGCTCAGAAACGTGTGGCAGTTCCCGAACCCGTTCCCCATCAACGACGATTGCCGCATCTTCACGCCCATAGGCGGCCCGCTGGAGCTCCTGCAGATGAGCGGCAACACCACCGAGACCGAGGCGGGCGAGCCCTACCTCCACGCCCACGTCACCATCTCGATGGGCCGGCCCGAGGCGACGTGCTTCGGCGGCCACCTCGTGGAGGGGTGCACCATCTTCAGCACCTGCGAGATGGTGATCGCCGAGTTGGCCGACATCTCCTTCATGCGCCTGATGGACAAGCACACCCGCGTGGGCGAGGTCTTCGGCATCGAGACGAACGGGAAATCAGACGCCGCGATCAAAAAAGAGATCACCAAGCGCAAGGCGCGCCCCAAGCCCAAGGGGGTGAGGTAGTTTCAGAGAGAATCATCCGAGCCGGGTTTCGAGGGGCCGCTCCGCCGTGGGCGGCCTCTTTCTTTTCGCGTGAGCCGCGCTAGAGGGGGTTGTTGGAAAAGCCCTGGGAGGCGATTTTCGGTGGCGTGTACGCCTTTGAAGTTCATTCCCCCCTTAAGGGGGTCGGGCTTCCCGAGGGGAAAGCCCGACAGAGGCCGAGTCCTTTGGACGAAGGCCGATGTGGTGGGGGGACAAGCCACGGGAAAAACTCCCCCCACCGATTCAGCCTTCGCAAAAAACGCTCGGCTTCATCGACTCCCCCTCAAGGGGGGAGTGCATTTCCAATTTCGTTGATTGTGCCTTATCTTCAATGGGGGAGTGAAATTCAGTCCGCTCCTTCTGTAGGCTTATCCAACACCCCCTACAGCCAGCGGCGCACGCTCTGGCAGTATTCGCCGTATTCCTCGCCGAATTTCTCCGTCAGGTAATCCTCCTCACGCGCGATGATCACCACCTGCACCGTGGCGAGGAGCGGCGCGCCCAGAACGAATATCCACAGGTTGTTGAGGAAAATCCCGAGCCCCAGGAAGAGGCATATGTAGCCCAGGTAGATCGGGTTGCGCGAGAAGCGGTAGGGCCCCTCCGTGATGAGGACGTGCGCCGGCTTGTCCGTCTCGTGGTTCGTGCGGGCATTCCTGTAGCGGACGAGCGAGATCGAATTGAGGACGGCGCCCGCGAACACCAGCCCGACCCCGAGCGTGAAGCGCACGTTCTCGGGGAAGGCGTAGGTCGGGAACAGGGTGTCGAACCCCACGCCCATGATGAAGTACATGGCGAAATACCAGCCCGGCTTGATGGGGATTTCCGGGCGATCCTCGGGCGTCTCCCCCTGGGGTTCGGGGCTTTTGTCCTTCCAGGGCATGAGCTTGTTCGGATCGTCGAAATCCGTGAATCTCTTGAACCAGTCTTTCATAAGAGGATCTCTAGGAAGCGCCCTGAGCCCGCGACTCCTTGTAGCGCTGGTTCATGCTCTGGGCGACTCCCGCCATGACGGCGGCGGTCAAATCGAATGCGGCGTCGAGCGTCTCCTCGGTGAAGCCCGCTTTCCCGGCGTCCGCCAGGCGGCGGTCCACTCACGGCTGGCAGTTGCGCACGATAGCGATGGCCAGGCCCATCAGGATTTTCTCGCGGTCGGTGAGCAGGTCCACTTTATGGGCGTCGCGGTAGAACTGGCGAAAATCGGCGCGCTCGGTCATTTTTTCTCCTCTCGGGTGGCGAACGGCGGAATCGGTGGATTATAAGGGGGCGTACCCGCATTTCTCAATCATTCCCGGGCTTCTAACGCCTTGCATCGAAAAGGATGAAAAAATGGATCTGGGACTTCACGGAAAGGCCGCCATCGTCACCGGTGGAAATTCGGGCCTGGGCCTCGCGGTCGCCAGGGAGCTCGCACAGGAAGGCTGCGACGTCTGCATCTGCGCGCGGAACGAGGAGCGCCTGGCGGCGGCCAAACGGGAAATCCAGTCGGTCTCAGAAGGCGTGGTGCGCGCGATGCGCTGCGACGTGAGCGTGGCGGAAGACATCGCCGCCGTGGTGGAGGAGACGGTCGCCCTGTTCGGGACCGTCCACATCCTCGTGAGCAACGCGGGCGTGAGCACCACCAGGGATTTCCTGGACGTGGAGCGCGCGGACTGGGATTACTCCATGAGCAGCATCCTCTACGCGGCGCACGAGTTCAGCCGCCTGGTGATCCCCTACATGCAAAAGCAGAAATGGGGCCGCATCATCATGACGGGCTCGACGAGTAGCCGCCAGCCCCGGCCCCGCCGCGTGGTGTCGAACGCCTCCAAGGCGGCGCTGCTCAACTTCACGAAATCACTCGCGGGCGAGTTCGTGCGCGACGGGATTCTGGTGAACATCGTGAACCCCGGACGCTTCAACACCCACTGGCCCGAGCGCGTCGCGAAGATGGCGGCGGAGAGCGGCCGCACGGAAGAGGAGGTGTATGCCGAGGTGACGAAGGACATCGCCATCGGCCGTCTCGGAGAGGCGGAGGAGTTCGCGGCGGCGGTGGCCTTTCTCGCCAGCGAGCGGGCGAGCTACATCACGGGCGCCGCGCTGCAGGTCGACGGGGGTGAGATGCACTCGATCTGAGACGCCGTGCACGCTCGTGGATAAGATGTGGACAAGGTGTGGGTTAGAGTAATTTCATCAAGCTATTTTCGTTGGGGAAGCCGCCTTTGGTTTTTGTG
>WTGD01000464.1 GCA_011523725.1 Nitrospinota bacterium | reverse complement strand
GTCTTCTGGCATATCGCTCCCTCAAGATATCAAATGTCGTCCATTTTCATCGGCAAGTGTTCTGCATAGACTTTTGCCGCTTGTTGCGGCGTTAAGTTATTGTTTCTCGTCTCTAAAGTTTGCTCCGCCAAAGGCGTCGTTGCCAGATGGGAATAGACAGCGACCGCACCTTCATGAAACTTCGGAGTGACGCCGGCGGCTTCAAATGTCTGCGCAATTTGTTTCATCTCGTCGATATACCGCCAAGCCACTACAGGAAGGCGAGGAGCACTCGAGGATATCTGTTTATAAGAGGCCTCCTGGCTGGTTTGGAATTCATGGTTCACTTCGTCGGTGAGGCCAAGCGCTTCGGCCAATGTGATGACGGCAGTTTGAAGCGCATGGGTTCCCTTCGTGAGAGCGGCATAGCACATCTTGATTCCGGAAGCCCGGCCAATCTCTGACCCAAGTAGGCGTACTACGATCCCCTTTCCATCCAACTCCGCTAACAACTCTGCCCGCCCGCCGCTGAAATAAAACCTGGTGTTGTTCCGCACTTCACTCGGCGGAGGACCCAATATCCCCCCATCGATAAAATCCGCCCCGGCCTCTGAAATTCTCTTTGCGATGGCTTTCGCTGTTTCCGGCGATACGGCATTGCAGTCGGCATATGGGGGGCAAAAACCAGAAGCTGACATGGATTCCGCCACTTCGGCAGCCGCCTGGGCGGCCAAACCAGGAGGTACGATGGACAAAATGATATCTGCGCGCTCCAGCATTGCGGCCATTTTCGGATAGTCACGGATCCCCCCTTCAGCGGCCAAGCGCTTGGTCCGCTCACTTCTGTTCGCGAGACAAGTTATCACCTCAAACCCATGCAAACCTAGAATTCGCCCTACCGCATGTCCCATATCTCCCGGGCTGATGATGGCAATGGTTTTAAGGGCCATATCCACCTCCCTTAGTTCAACTTTAGAAAGAAACGATATTCGCCCAGTCTATCAGAAATGAAGTTTTATGAAGAAAGGGCACAGTCATCTTGTTTTGCCTGAAACATGAGCAACTTTCCCTAAAAAACTATTCTCTCCAGATACACTTTTTTTCAATTGACGAATAAACCATCGCACCCACAGGCTCGCTAGCTGTTGAGTCTCTCACCATGCGCAAGAGATTTACTGAGAAAATTGTGCCTTTCGCCCCCGCATTCTCAAGCATATCGCTACCGAGCCGACAGACTAATTCCGCTCTTTGTCTTCTTTTTTGGGCGCTCACCTCCGCCCATGGCAGCAGAATGTCGATAGACAATCTGTCGGGGGTTGACTCGGAAACAAGAACAACAGCACGACTGGTGTGCTTTGAAGCATCCAAGTATTTTTTGAGAATTTTGCCTGCGTTTTTTGTGATGTCCCCCGGAGGCATTCCTCTCCATTTCTTTGCCTCTGCTAGCAAAGAAGCTTTTATGCCTGTTTTATAAAGAAATAGTGGTTTCGAGAAGAACAAAAGCGCACCTGCCAAAGAAGCAAATGAGATGAAGAAAAACCAAAAAAGGAAATTCTTTCGCGATGAACCAGTGATTCTCATCAATAGATTGGATAGGCGGATGTGTAGCCGCCCACAGGAGCATCAGGATAGACGGGAGACAAACCCAAGGCTTCGCGGTGAAGCCTGATAGAGCGCAAGTGAATCAAGTCATCCCAAAGCACATGACGCAAAGTTGCCAGGGGCGTAATTCGAAACCCGTACGCATAGTCAGCGTCGACCGTAAACCCATCTGGATGACACTTCATGCACCGATTCCATAAATCAACGGAACGCTCCTCACTCGTCCCTACGACCGATGAATCTGAAAAAACAAACAAGAGCGATTTATCAATCGAATTCTCATTTTCCAGCTTTTCAACTTGAATCGCCGCTGCTTCGCATGCTTCGGAAAAACGCAAATGCAGCCACTCGGCATCTCCATACCGCTCAGAGGAAAAACGCCGGTCGTCATCCCGCGTATTGATGAACGTAGTGAACTGGCTCATATCCACAGAAGGCCAGGGCAAGCTAGTGGCGCCGTAGAGAACCATGAACCATCGCGTCGTAATGTAGGCCATATGGCTGAGCTGCCTTCTTGGTGACCAACGCGCCCATTCTTCTGTCCCCGTTCTATCCAATTGCGCCTCGGATAAACCGACGAGTTCTCCCTTGGTCCACGCGGAGATTTGCCGGTAGACATGAGCGATTTCACTCGGCGTAATCGGATACGAAGATTCCCTCATGCCCGTTTGCCCCCGTCCAGTATTTCATAGATCGCTTGCTTGTTCTCCAAAGTTGCGAAAAGAAAATCCGGAGAAGCACTCGCCAACTCGTAAAGTGAATCCCCTCCTGTAGCCACAGCTATAGTATTTGCTCCACATGCGTGACCCGCAGAAACGTCACGCCATGTATCACCAATCACCCAACGAGAAATGGATTTGCACGGGTGTTCCTTTTGGATGATTTGCTCACCCCGCTGAAATCCTGCTTCCAGTAGTTCTGCCCTGTCTCCAGAATCAGAGCCAAACCCTCCGAAAGAAAAAAATTGATTCAGCCCGCCACGAGAGAGTTTGATTCGCGCACCCTCTTCGATATTGCCTGTTCCCAGTCCCATGAACACGTCTTTTCGGCTCTTGAGACACGAGAGCAAATCTGGAATTCCCGGCATCAGATGAAAATTTTTAGATTCCCTAACTGTAGTCGGCAAGATTTCCACATATTTCTTCAAAAGGGCCTTCACCTCAGACTCGCTTCCGCGCCGCTCAAGGTGAGAACGAAACATCTCTTGCACGATGAGTTCATCTGTTTTTCCATGCGGCCGGACATGGCGCATCGCGTTCGGTATTCCGTGTATACGTTCAAAAGCGATATTCAACGCTCCTGCACCTGCGCCTCCGCTTAGAAGCAAAGTGCCATCTACATCGAACAGGATCAGATGAATTGAACTCAATCGTTTCTTCCAATGCATACTTGGAAATATTCTTTGCGCGAGTCGAATCCCCTCTATGATATAACAGGGAGTCGAATTGATTCCAGAATCATACCCGGACATTCTGGTGAAACACGTGAATTTCGAACAATCATCCAGCGAAGTATGCAGAGAAAGGAGATGAAAGTTGCCAGAGCAGAAAATCGCCGTCGTAACGGGTGGGAACAAAGGTATTGGCTTTGGAATATGCCGAGCACTTGCAATGGAAGGGGTACGAACCATCCTGACGGCGCGAGATGTTTCCAGGGGTGAAATCGCTAAAGAACAGCTCAAAAAAGAAGGGCTGGAAGTAGTGTTTCATCCCCTGGATGTGGCAGCCCAGGATAGCATCGATTCTCTGGCCGGTTTTCTGACGAGAGAATTCGGACGACTAGACATTTTAATCAACAACGCGGCCATCAGAAAAGATGCCGGCATGGCGGGGCTGGACGTTCCCATCGAGATTGTCCGTGAAATGATGGAAATCAACGTCTACGGCCCGCTTATGTTATGCCAGGCCTTGGCTCCTCTTTTGAAAAAAAGCTCAGCCGGTAGAGTCGTAAACGTCTCAAGCGGCATGGGCTCTCTCGCCAGCATGGGTGGAGGCTCTCCCGCATACAGAATCACCAAAACCGCACTGAACGCGATGACGAAAGTGCTGGCGAGTGAATTCCAGGGAACCGGAGTGCTCGTCAATTGTTGTCATCCAGGATGGGTCAGAACCGACATGGGCGGTCGGGGCGCCTCAAAATCAATAGACGAAGGGGCAGATACGCCTGTATGGCTCGCTTTGTTGCCAAAGGACGGACCTACGGGAGGGTATTTCCAGGACAGAAAACCCATGCCTTGGTAGAGGCATGTTTGTTTTGATGTAGGTATGGATACTCAAGGGCAGGTGTTTGGTGGTTACTTCCACATAAAAGTGATCAATTAACGCCGAGTAGCCACTTGGTCTGTTTTTTCAATCAAGCAGATTTTCTCGCGTAATCCCATCCGGTATTAAACGATTTCACCTCGCCGGTTGATTCCTCATATTTATAGCGAGTTAACTTGGCAAGATCATCACCATAGACATGGATGCCCACCACGGGTTCAGACGAAGCACAGCTCACGCGGTGCACGTCGTTGTCCATCGTACAGCAGACGAAAACATCTCCGGGCCCGGCCAAGCGTTTACCTAGGGGCGTGAGCTTTACGCGAGCCCCACTCGCGCGCGGACCTTCACGCAAAAAACTTTCTTCGTTCTCCATTCCACTGTAGATGCCTATCACTCCCCAGGTGCCATGATCATGAATCGGTGTGGTCTGCCCCACATCCCATATGCCGATACCTATGGAGAAGCTCTCATCCGGCTCTATGTGAACCTTGTTGAGCGTAAATCCTTCCTCTTTCACTAACAGTTGATCGGCACTCAATAGGTTCGGCTCATCCAAAATCGGCTCAAGTCTCGCCACTACACGAGCGGTTACTTCTTCTTCGGTACCGCCTGCTTTTACAATTTCGCGTACTTGGTCGATAAAATCTTTCATCTTTTTAGACATCTTTCATCCCCCAAGTTTTTGGGATGCATCAAGCGAAATCCGCACGCCCTAATTTTTGTGGTTCATCTCATGGAGCAAGAGCGCAATCTTCAAAGAAACGCTGCTTGCGAATCCGCCGAGCTCGCCCGAGCCCGCAATAACTCTATGTCATGGTATTACAAGCGGAACGGGATTTCTATGTAACGCCTGGCCGACGGCGCGCGAAGCTTTTGGGTTTCCAATCTGATTCGCCACCCAGCCGTAGGAGCGCGTCTCGCCATAAGGAATTTTTTCCGTCTCCCTGAGCACCTTGGTTATAAACGGTGTCAGAGAGGAGAGGTCTGTCTTCAACTCGAAACTTTTTCGCGTGCCCTTCAGATACTCTTCGATCTCCTTTGAAACTCGACGACTCAACGGTGTTGATTGTTCCTTCGCATGATCCGCCACGAGAGGTTTTTCCACCCCATGCAACATTCTGATTTCCGCAATACCTTCATCCGATACAAACACGGAGAATTCCGCACGCACCTTCTGGAGCCACTCGGCAACATGATTTTCCAGCGATTCTCCGTCTTTCTGGAACAACTCTCCTTGCCGCCATTTATCCACCCGGCGCGCCATCTTAAATTCTCCTTTTCATGCCGCTAAAATGCCGTGGCTACTCCTTTCACATAGGCTTGCCCCGTTCTTAACCGCAAGATCTGGTTCGTGCCGTCTGAATGCAAGAACGTACTGGCATCGCGAAGGTATTTCTCCATGGGAGCATCGTGCATGATGCCTGCGCCGCCGAAAACCTCCATGCCCAGGCGCGCGCAATCAAAGGCAACCTCCGATGCGAAAACTTTGCATTTCCATCCTTGCGTGAAATCATAGGGCTTTTGATGATCCACCGCCCAGGCGGTGCGCCAGATGTATGTGCGCGCAATGTCCAGATTCATCGCCATATCGGCGAGCATGGTTTCTATTGCCTGGTGTTGGCCGATGGGCTTGCCTCCCTGGACGCGTTCGCGGCTGTAGGCGAGCGATTTCTCGAATGCGGCGCGCCCGACACCCAGGGCTGTAGCGGCTGCTTCCGGCTTCCCCATCGCCAGGAGATTGCCCCTGATCTCGAACATGTTTCCCTCACCCAGGATAATGTGGTTCTCGGGAATCTCGACGTCTTCATAAAAAATTTCTGAATTCATCGAAAGACGCTGGCCTATTTTTTCATGCACTTCACCAATCGATATGCCGGGGGTCTCTCGAGGCACCAGAAAGCCGGTTAAGCCTTCTCTCAAGTTTTTGCTGAGGTCGGTTCTCGCCGCCAAAACGTACAACGACGCGACTGGGCCATTGCTGACATAGCGCTTCTTCCCGTTGATGATCCATTTGCCGCCTTCCTTCTCCGCACGTGAATAAAGCGCAATGGAGGGATCGTCGTAGTATCCCTGATGGTCGGTTCCCGCTCCTTCTTCCGTCATGGAAATCGCAGCCAGGAATCTTGGTTCTTCACATAAGCGTTTTATCCAAGGGTCCCTGACTTCAGGCTCTACTTTTTCGAATATATGGGACAGCTTCCATGTCTGATCCAGGTTTACCGCAAAACCCAGATCACCCGCGGCAAGCTCTTCTCCCGCGAGACAGCACGAAAGCACATCGGCGCCCATGCCGCCATATTCTTTCGGGTATGGGAGTTGTCTGAGGCCCAATGCGCTCGCCTTTTCGGTCAGGTCCCACGGCATCCTCTCTTCCCAGTTCTGAACTCGGTCTCGCTCGGGAGCCGCCGGGGCCAGTTCTTCATTGGAAAAATTTCTGGCTATCTGCTGAATCCGTATTTGCTCTTCATTCAACGTGAAGTCCATGGACGTTCCTCCCGTCAATTACCCCTTGAAAGCGAGGGAAATGACAATCAATATAAAAAATCCAAAAAGCGTATCATGAAGAACAAGACAGTGCGCGGTTGGCTGCACTCGTCTCTAGGATGCCGGGCGGCCTGCCGTCGCCTTCGACAAAAGCGGCGTCCGCACCGGCCATTTCTTCGGCGACCCGAGCCGCCTCGGGGTCCTTATC
>WTGD01000047.1 GCA_011523725.1 Nitrospinota bacterium | reverse complement strand
CGTACATTGCAGCCCCTGCATCGGCCGCGCCGAAAGTGGTCACCTCCATCAAGCCGCTTCATTCACTGGTATCCGGCGTCATGAAGGGGGTCGGGGAGCCCTATCTCCTGATAAAAGGCGTCGCCTCGCCGCACACGTTTTCCCTCAAACCCTCGGACGCCAGAGAGCTCGAGCGGGCGCGCGTGATTTTCTGGGTGGGCGATGTGCTCGCCCCAGGCCTCGAGCGGCCTCTCGAAATTCTGCCGAAAAGGGCGGAAGTCGTCGCCCTGGGAGAAATGAAGGGTCTGGAGTTGTTGAAGCTCAGGGAAGGCGGCTTGTGGGAAGGGCACGACGATGACCACGGCGGAGAGAAAAAGGCCGAAGGCGATCATCATGACGAGGGCAAAGAGGCGAAAGCCGGGGACGATGATCACGAGAAGGAGAAACGCGGGAAAGCCGAAGACGATCATCATGACGAGAAGGAAAAAGCCAAGGCCGGGGATGGCGACCACGAGAAAATGGAAGCCAAGGCGAAAGACGACGATCATCACGAGAAGGCCGAGGCCAAGGAAGAGCATCACGACGAAGAAAAACGCGGCAAAACCGAAGATGACGATCACGACAAAGAGAAAGCCGAAGGCAAGGAAGACCATCACGACGAGAAGGAGAAGGCCGAGGCCAAGGGGCATCATGGAGAAGAAGAGGACCATCACGGCGGCTTCGACGCGCACATCTGGCTCGACCCCATGAACGCCCGCAAATGGGTGGACGCCATCGCCCATGAGCTCGAAGAGGTGGACCCCCGGAACAAGGAAAAATACGAGGCGAACGCACGGAATATGAAGGCCCGCATCGACGCCTTGCACAAAAAGCTCGCGCGCTCACTCGCGCCCGTGAAAGGCGCGCCCTACATCGTCTTTCACGATGCGTATCAATACATGGAGAAACGCTACGGGCTGACCCCCATCGGCTCGGTGACGCTCTCGCCCGAGAAGAAGCCGGGCTCGGCGCGCCTCGTGGCGATTCGCAAGAAGATCCGGGACACGAAATCGATCTGCGTGTTCACCGAACCGCAGTTCCAGCCCAGGCTGGTGAAGGTCATCATGGAAGGCACGGGCGCCGGAACCGGCGTGCTCGACCCGCTGGGCACGGGAATTCCCGCCGGAGAGGATGCGTATTTCACCCTCATGCGCAACATGGCGAAATCGCTCAGGACGTGCCTTTCGGGGAAATAATCGGGCATGACGTACTTGAGTTGACGGCATCTTAATATCAACTACGGGCGGGCACAGGGGCCCGCCCCTACAGTCGTCATTCAAGAGGAGAAACGGGCGCTTCACGAAGACGAACCACACCCTCGCCACCGCCAAGAGCGCTTCGGGGTGAGAGGTGAGGAGATTTCGCCTTTTGCATTTGTAGGGACAGGCCCCCGTGCCTGTCCTGAGGAAGTCTGAATTTTTAGTAGTAGCGGCGTTCACTGGCCCGGACGCCGCGGCCGATGATTTTGACGGGAAAGTTGTCCCGACCTTCCTTTGCTGAACGATTCCTGGCAAAATTCTGGATTTGCGTCTGAAAAAAGCGTTGACACTCCTGCGTCTGCCTTGTAAGTTGGCGAATTATTACTATGTTGTATGGGGTGTTACACGAGGCGCTCCACGATATTCTATTTCATGGAGCCCCCTCCATTGGGGGATGACCCTTTGGCTGCCGAGTTGGCGAGCAGATTCGCCGATTTTTTCTACTTCCTGTGGATGTCGTTCCTGTTGCTCTCGCCCATGCTGCTGCTCGGGCTGTTCCTCTCCGGCCTCATCCACGTCTTCATCTCCCGCCAGGCCATTCTCCGGTGGCTTCGCGACGACAGCCTGAAATCGGTGAGCGTCAGTTCGGCCGTCGGCGTGCCCGTGCCGCTTTGCAGTTGTTCGGTCGTGCCCGTAGTGGCCGAGATGCGCAGGAAAGGGGCTTCGCGTTCCTCCTGCATGTCTTTCCTGATAACGGCTCCCGAAACGGGCGCGGACTCGATCCTCGTGACGAACGCCTTCTTCGGATGGATAGCGGCGATAGTCCGGCCCGCCATCAGCTTCGTCACCGCGGTCGTCGCGGGTATCTTCTGCATCGGCCTCATCAGAAGCGATCAAGGCGAAGTGAAAGAAGGCGATCACGACCACGATCACGGCCATGACCACGGGCATGATCATGGCCACGGGCATGGTCACGATCATGGGCATGACCACGACCACGGCGTGCACGAGCCGCTCATGCCGGGTTCGGAGGACTGCTATATCAGCCCCACGCAACTGAAGCATGCCATGCGCCGCTGGCTGAGAGGCGTCGCCGTATCCGTGCGGAACTGGAAGGCCGCCTCCTGGGTGAAGCCGGACTTCTATCAGGAGGAATTGCTGGTTGAGGAGGAATCGGACGAGACCGCCCTCGCTCCTGCGCCCGAGGAGGACCGGCTGCCGGGCTTCAGGACGATCGTCAGGCACATATTCAGCTACGGCTTCATCGAAATCGCGGACGACATCCTCTTCTCGCTGCTCTTCGGCATCTTCGTGGGCGGATTGCTCTTTCTGGTGATCCCGGGCGATCTGATGCAGAACGAGTACGCCCGCTGGGCGTCCTACCCGATCATGGTCATCATCGGAATTCCTCTCTACATTTGCGCATCCGCGAGCACGCCCATCGCCGCCGCGCTCGTCGCCAAGGGCTTCAGCCCCGGCGCGGCGCTGATCTTCCTCATGACGGGCCCGGCGACCAATACGGGCACCATCGCGGTCATCATGAACCAGTTCGGCACGCGCTTCGCGTCCATCTACGTCGGCGTCGTCATCGTCGTCACCCTCATCTTCGCCGTCCTGATCGACGCCTTTTTCTTCACCACCGGCTTCTCGCTTCCCGTGAACCTCGACGCCTCGGACTCCCCGGCCATCCTGATCCTGCAATACGGGAGCGCCGTGGCGTTTTTCGCCCTCATCGTGTGGCGTTTCCGCGCCGGAGCCTTCCGGACGGGATACGAGGATCTGATGCAGAACATCCGCTCCATGTCCGAGCCCTGCAAGCATGTCTGGGAGCGCCTCACCCGGGGCCGCCCCATACGAGGCGCCTTCTCCCTGAAAACGCCGATGGGCCTCATGCTCTCGGGCCTGGTGCTCCTCATCTTCCTCGGCACCGGCTTCACGACCGTTCCTCCCGGCACGGTCGGATACGGCCGATTGTTCGGCAAGATTCATTGGAAGGATCTGCAGCCGGGGCTGCACTATCTCGCTCCCTGGCCTTTCGCCAAGGTGGACAAGTGGCCGGTCCGGGAGGTGAAGTCCATCATGTCCGGCGACGTCCACGAATACGTGTCCGGCGATCTGAACCTGGTCTCCCTCACCGTGAACGTGCAGTACCGGGTGAAAGACCCCTTCGTCTACCATTATCGGGTCCTGGACGCGCCGAAAATCATCGAGGACGGCGTCCGGGATCACCTGCGCTCCTTCGTATCCGCCCGGGGCCTGGATCAGTTGCTCAATGTTCACCGCGAAATCCTGGAGGAGCACGTCACCCATTTGTTCGCGCATTTGTCCACCGAGACGGATCCGGGGCATTCGGACGTGGGAGCCTCGGCGTTCGGGAGCGTCGAACTGGTCAAGGTGAACCTGGCTTCCATCCGCCCCGTGAAAGAGACGATAAGCGCGTTCCGGGAGGTATCGAGCGCGCAGGAGGACAAGGAGCGCATCATCGTCAACGCGCAGCGGCTCCTGGTGTCCCTCACTCCCCAGGCGCACGGCAACGCCGACTACGAGGTGAAGCAGGCCGACGGCGAGGCGTACCGAAGGGTGAAGGGCGCCGGGGCGGAGGCCGATGCGCTCCGGCGGGTGTCCAAGGCCGTGCGAAGCGCTCCGGAGGTTCTCCAGAACATGCTGTGGCGCGAGAAACTCGAAATCGCGCTCTCGCATAACTCCAAGATCATCGTTCCCGAAAAGGGCAGTCTGGCCAAGGTCGCGCTCTGGAAGAGGAAGTCGCCGGGGATGCGTCATGGAGCCCACATGCCCGCGCCAGGGCGGAACGGCCACGGCGGAGATGAAGGCCATGGCGGGAAAAACGGCGAGAGCGGCAAGAGCGGCGGCGAATCGGAAAAATCGGGAGGCGGCGCGGGCCACGGTAACGGAAACGGCGAAAAACCAGCCGGCGGCGGCAACGAACCGGACAAATCGGCGGCCACCGCGGCTCATGGCGCGAATATGCAGGTGAACGAAAAGAGCGGCGCTCCCGCCCGGCCGGGGAAACCGGAAGGCAAAGCGGCCCCCGGCGGGAAGAGCGGTGAGAGCGCGAAGAGCGGCGGTAACGGCGCGCCGGGCAAACCGAACCTCGCGCGCAACGCTTCCATCGCCGGAGCGAATCAAACGGGGAGAGAAAAGAGATGACCTTCAGCGCCAAGAGAATCGCCGCGGCCATCGTCGTGGTTGTCCTGCTCATCGTGGCCTACGACTGCTTCTACGTCATCCAGGAGACGCAGCAGGGCGTGCTGACCCACTTCGGCAAGATTTCGCCGCCCGCCAGGCAGCCCGGTCTCCACATGAAATGGCCCCGGCCCATATCGAAGGTATACAAGGTGGACCGGCGCATCCACGCCATGACCGGCCTCACCCAGGAACTGATTACCGAAGATCAGAAGAGCGTCCTCATCGACGGATATCTCTTATGGCGCGTACAGGACCCCATTCTCTTCGTCGAGTCGATCCGGACCGGCAAGAACGCGACGAACCGGCTCAAGGACCTCTACATGTCGAGCAGCGGCATCATCATCTCCAACAAGGCGCGCGACGCCTTCATCGGCCTGGGCCTGGAGCATGAAGACCTGAGCGAGGCGTCCGGGAAAATTCTCGCCCTCATCGCGCCCATCGCAAAGAAAAGCTACGGCGTGGAAGTGGTGCGGACCGGAATCGTGGAGTACACGCTGCCGGTGGCGAACCGGCCGAGCGTGATTCAGCGGATGATCTCCGAGCGCGCCCGCATCGCCGCCCGCTACCGGAGCGAGGGGGAGGAGACGGCGATCCGCATCGAGGCCCGCGCCATCAACGAGCACGAAAAACTCCTCGCCGACGCCCACGCCGAGGCGACGGCCATTCTGGGCAAGGCGGAAGCCGAGGCGATGGCGCTGCTCGGGGAGGCGTACAAGGCGGATCCGGAGTTCTACAAGTTCATCCGCGCCCTCGACAGCTATGACCTGATAATCGACCGGAACACGACGCTCATGCTGCCGGCGGACAACGAACTGTTCAAGTACCTCGACAGCAGGGAGATACCCCGCCAGGACGGGACGGGCCGATGAACGAACAGGAATCAAAGCCGCCGAGCACGCGAATCATATATGCCGTATTCGACTATTTCGGGCGGAACTACAAGAAGATCATCGGCTGTCTCGTCGCCGTCGTCGTGCTCGGGTTCCTGGCGAGCGGCTTCTACGTCGTCAAGAAAGAAGAGCAGGCCGTGCGCACCCGCTTCGGGAAAGTGGTCGACGCCGAAATCGGCCCGGGGCTGGGCTACGCCGTCCCGCTCATCGAACAAGCCTACGTCCGCCAGGTCAAGCGGATCGTCGGGTACCAGATAGGGAGCAGGCGCGGCGGCAAGATCAACTTCACGATACTCTCCGGAGATATGAACCTCCTCGAAACGGACGTGGCCCTTCAATACAAGATAAAGAACCTGCGCTCCTACCTCTTCGCGGCCTCCGACCCCCGCACGATGCTCACCATGCTCGTCCGGGAGGGACTGGTGAAGATACTGGGGGAAAACTTCATCGACCTGATCTTCACCTCGAACCGCGACGTCATTCAACGGCAGTTGTCCGATATCGTGGGCAAACGCCTCGAATCGCTGGGCGTGGGGATTGAACTCGTCACGCTGAACATCGTCGAGGTGCGTCCGATCCCCGAGACCCTCCAGGCGTTCCGCGACGTCAACGACGCCATCGCCGAGCGCGAGCAGGTCGTGAGCCGGGCGAACAGCCAGAGGGAAAAACTCCTCGCCCGCAGCAAGGGCCAGGCCGAGGCGCTGGTCATGAACGCGAAGGCGAACGCCCGCGAACGCCTCGTTCAGGCGCGAGGCAGCGTCCGCGCCTTCCAGGCGCTGCTGGCCGAATACAGGAAGAACCCGAAACAGGTGGCCATCACGCGTTACTGGCAGCGCATGCGCGCCATTTTCACCGAGGCGACCCTGTCGGTGGTGAATCCGGGCAACGACTCGACCATCGACATCAACATGCTCGACGGCGTGGCGGGCTTCGGCCCGGCGGAAGGCCATGCCGGGGCGGAAATGGTGACGCGAATGCCGCACACGGCCGCTGACGGCGACGGGCGGTTGAGCAGAGCCACGATGCCGCCCTACATCCACAAGCTCGAAAGCACCCGGGCGGACAAGCCGCTGGTGCAGGGCCAGTTCCACAAGAGGCGCACGGAGCGAGATCACGCGCGGGTGGCCAACCCCCGCTCTCTCATATTCGATACCCCCTCCATATTCTCCCATCGCCACGGCGCGCGCGGCCGCAAAGGCCTTGGGAACCGGGCGGGCCAGAGGC
>WTGD01000336.1 GCA_011523725.1 Nitrospinota bacterium | reverse complement strand
CCGCATGAATCGGCAGCGGCATGGGTGGCGAACCCTTTTTTCGCCGCATTTTTCTTGAATTCCCGAAATTCTCATCTTTTCCTCGTCCTTAACTTGCTGTATAAAGCCGCTTTGCGGCGCGTTGGCCGGAAAATCGCCCTTCTGGACGAACGGCCCGCCGCGCGAGAAACATTCGCCTTTGGAGAAGACGATGAATACGACCGCCTTGAGCCTCACCCTGCTCGCCGTCCTGTGCTTCGGCGTCTGGGGGTTCTTCATGAAGCTGGGCCAGGAGCGCCTGGGCGCCATGCCGCACCTCATGGGAATGGGCGTCACCACCGCCGTCGTCGTCGTCATCGCCGTCCTGAGCAGGCAGTTTCCCTTGCCGCCGATGCGCTGGGACGTCATGTGGCTGCCCGTGGTCGCCACGGTGGCCACCCTGCTGGCCATGCTCTTCCTGGTGCTGGCGCTCGCGAAGGCGCAAGGCCAGACGGCGGGCGTGGTGGCGCTTTCGGCGCTTTATCCGGGCGTTACGGCGATTCTGGCGGCGATCTATCTGGGCGAGGGCTTCACGCCCGCCAAGGTGGGCGGGCTCGTCTGTGCCGCCCTGGCCGCATACCTTTTCACGCGATAGGTGGGAACCACTGAAAGATGACCATTGAGCAATTTCACTCGCGCCTCAGGCCGGCGGGTTTGCTTTATGTGAACATTTATCCGTATTTTCTCCCGACCGGCGGCGGCCTGGAATTTCTGCTTCTGAAGCGGCGCACAGACGTCGCCTTGCCCGGCGTGTGGCAGCCGGTGTCGGGAAAAATAAAGGAAGGCGAGAAATTCAGCGAAGCTTTCTTGCGGCAGGCGATCGAAAAGACCGGGCAACGCCCGATACGTGTTTTCTCCCTGGATTCGGTGAATGCGTATTTCGACGCTCATTACGACACGGTAATGCTTGTACCGAACGCAGCCTGCCGTCTGACCAATAAGGACGTTGAGGTCAATTCAGATTTGCACCTCGACTACAAATGGGTGGATATGGCGGCTTTCGAGGTCATGGTGGAATTTCCAAAACAAATTGAGACAGCGAAGACAATCGCCGAGGTCGTTCTCGGTAAAGGTGGCCGGAGCCGCCACAACGAAATACCGGTGAAATGAAATGGTGGATCACACGAAACACATAGAGACGCTCAAGCCATGACCACGAAACGCGGACTTCGCATCGGCATCGACACCGGCGGCACGTTCACCGACGTGGTCGGCGTGCGCTCCGATACCGGCGAGGTCTTCACCACCAAGACGCCGACGACGCCCGCCGATTTCAGTGAGGGTCTGATCCAGGGCATCCGGAAAATCCTCTCCGAGACCAAGATCCGCCCCGCCATGGTGAACGGCGTCTTCCACGGGACGACGGTGGCGACGAACGCCATCCTGGAGCGCCGCTTCGAGGACCTTGGTTTCATCGTCACGGGCGGTTTCCGCCATCTGCTGGAGATCGGCGGGGCGAACGGCGCAGGGAGGCCCAATTACGCCGCCCCCCTGCTCCAGAAACCGCGCGACGCGCTGGTTCCCCCCGAACGTGTCCGCGAGGCGCGAGAGAGAATCTCGGCATCGGGCGAAGTTCTCGAATCTCTCAACGAACAGGACGCGCTCAAGCTCGCCAGGTGGTTCAAGGGACAGAAGATCGGCTCCGTGGGGGTGTGCCTGCTCCACGCCTACGCCAACCCGGCGCACGAAGAATTGATTCTCGAAGCCTTCGAGCGCGAATACCCGGAATGCTTCGTGAGCATATCGAGCGAGGTCATCCCCGAGCCCGGCGAATACGAGCGCGCCATCACAACGCTTCTCGACGCGTGCATCAAGCCGCGCATCAAGGATTACGTCGAGAAAGCATCGAAGAAAATCGAGGATACGCTCGGTGGCGCGCCCTTCATGATCATGAAGAGCAACGGCGGCGTCTCCACAGCACCCGAAATCGCCAAGCGGCCCATCGGCACCGTGCTCTCGGGACCTGCCGCGGGCGCGCTCTCCGCTGCGTTTCTCGGGAAACTCTCGGGACACGAGCAACTCATCACCCTGGACGGGGGCGGCACCTCGACCGACATCGCCGTCATCGAGGGCGGCGAGGCCAAGCGCGCCACCCGGCACCAGCTCGATGAGTTCTATTTGAGGATGCCGATGATCGACGTCGTCACCATCGGCACCGGCGGCGGGTCGGTCGCGTGGCGAAGCCCGGAGGGACGGCTGCGCGTCGGCCCAAGGAGCGCGGGCGCGGACCCGGGCCCCATCTGCTACGGCAAGGGCGGCCAGGAGCCCACCCTCACCGACGCGAACCTGCTCCTCGCGCGCAGCCCACTCCACCTTGCGGGCGGCGAGGTGAAGCTCAACAAGGCGCTCGCCATGAAGGCCATGCGCGATCTGGCGCGCGGGTTCGACATGAACCCCCACGAGATGGCCTCGGGCGTGGTCGAGATCGCCGCCTGGAACCAGACCCACGCGGTGCGCCGCGCGACGGTACAGCGGGGCATCTCTCCCAAGAACTTCGCCCTGATGGCCTTCGGCGGCTCGGGCCCCCTGACGGCGGGCCTCGTGGCCGAACTGCTCGAAATCGACACCGTCATCGTCCCGCCCTTCGCGGGCATGACGAGCGCGTTCGGCCTCGAAGTCGTCGACCTGGTGAACGACCACGCTGCGGCGCACTATCAATCCGAAGAAAACGTCCAGCCCGAAGCCCTGGGCGACGCGTACGAGAAACTCGAAGCGCAGGCGGCGGCGGGCCTCGAAAGCGAGGGGGTTCCCGGCCACCGGCGGATGATGCGCCGAACCGCCGAGATGCGCTACCAGGGAGAGGCCACCGAGATCGAGGTGGACGTGCCCGGCGGCTACATCACCCCACCGGTCCTGGCGGAGGCCTTCGAGCGCTTCCACACCCTCTATCAGCGCCGCTACACCTACAACCACAAGGGCAGCCGCCCGGTCGAGATCGTGCACCTGCGCGTCACGGGTATCGGCATGACGGAACCGCCGAACCTGCCCCTCATCCCCGCGGGCGACGACAGCCCGGAGGAGGCCTACAAGGGCGCGCGCCTCGTCTGGTTCAAGGAGCTGGGCGGGTTCCACGACACGCCGGTCTATTACAGAGAGCGGCTGCTCGAGGGCAACTACATCCCAGGACCCGCCATCGTGGAGAGTTTCGGCAGCACGACAGCCATCTACCCCAGGCAGGAAGCCCGCGTGGACAGGTACGGGAACCTGGTGATGCGCTTCCGCTCCGAAGTCTTCGAGCGCGACGAGCGCGCCGGCAGGCCGACGGGCGATCACGGCGTGGGAGCGGCGTGGAAATGAACGCGAACCCGATTGTGAGCGAAATCCTGGCGGGGGCGCTGCGCGCCATCGAGGAGGAAGTCGAAGACCTCCTCGCGCGCATCTGGCGGAGCCCCTCGCTGCGCGACGCGGGCGATTTCTCGGTCTGCCTGTTCGACCGCTTCGGGCGCGCGCTCACAGGCCGCGTGCTCGCCACCGGCCCCGCGCCCGTCATCCGCGCGTATCCCGAGCCGGCCGAGGGCGACGTCTTTCTCCACAACGACCCCTACACCCCGCCTGCGGGCCTGGGCGAGGCGGCGGAACTCTGCCTCACCCGCCCCCTGTTCGCGGACGGCGCGCTCATCGCCTTCCTGCAGATCAGGGGACGCCACGACGACCTGGGCGGCGCGCTGCCCGGCGGGGCGAGCGTCGGCTCGCGCGAGAGCTATCACGAGGGCGTTCTCATCCCGCCGGTGCGTATCGCGCGTGGGGATGAAACGATCGAGGACATCAAGACCCTGCTCCTGCGCAACAGCCGCCAGGCCCATCTCCTGGGGGACGACATCGACGCCCAACTCGGCGCGCTCCGCGTCGGCGCGGCGCGCCTCAAGGATCTGACGCGGCGGTACGGAACGGAGAACCTGACGGCGTGTTTCGCCGATCTGCTCAGAGAGTGCGAGCTCGCGTTCCGCGGCCAGCTCATCCCGCAGCTCCCCGAGAAAAGCTGGACGGCCCGAACCGCCGTCGAGACGGACGGCTTGAACGGTCCCCATGAACTCGCGCTCACGCTCACGCGGCGAAAAGACGTCCTGCACGTCGATCTGGAGGCAGGGCCCCAGGCGCGAGGTCCCATCAACTGCCCTCTCGAGGGAGAAGGCGCGCAGTTCCTGACCCGCCTCCTCGCTCCCATGCTGCTCCATCTCCAGGACGAGGCGAGTGAGACGCCCCTGAACGACGGCGCCCTGCGGGCCTTTCAGGTGCGTTTGCCCGGGCCCGGCACCATACTCACGCCCCGCTTCCCCGCGCCGACGGGTCTGCGGGCACTCACGCTCGGCAAGCTGCTCTCGGCGTTCGGCGAAGCGCTCTTCGAAGCCTCGGGCGGACGCACGCCCACGGGCTTCGACAACCTGAGGACGCTCAGCTTCTGGGGACACGACGAAAAAGGCGGCTTCCACCTGTTGAGGGAAGCCCTCGGCGCAGGCGCGGGCGCGCGCATGGAGGGAGACGGGGCATCCGCCGTTCCCCCGCTCGGCGCCACGGGCGGCATGCCCGTCGAGGTGATGGAGGCGCGCTATCCGGTGCGGGTCGAGGCGATGGGACTCGCGCAGGACTCGGGCGGCGCGGGCGCCAGGCGCGGCGGCCTGGGGGTTTTTCGGGAATACCGGATGCTCATCGACGGCGTTTCGGCGAGCGCGGCGGGAAGCGCCGAGGCGGGTCCCGCCGGCGGACCGGGCGCATCCGCCGGAAAGCCTTACGAGATGCGCCGACGCTCCGGCAAAAAGAACGTGGGGGCGCCGGCCGTCGGCGCGTCCACGGCTTTCTCAAAAGGCGATTCGATCCGCGTCTCCACCCCCGGCGGCGGCGGTTGGGGCGATCCCGCCGAGCGTGACCCTGAGGACGTGCGGGCCGACGTTTTGCGCGGCTTCGTCTCGCCGAAGGCGGCGGAGTCGGCCTACGGCGTGGTTCTGGGCGGCGCGCCGGGCTTCCGTGTCGATGAGGACGCTACCCGAAAACGCAGGCAGAGGAAATAATTTCGCACTATCTTCCTCAACCCAGCGGATTCAGGGCGCAAAGGGCGGTAAAAACCATCAGGCGCACTTGGAGCCGCCCATCGTATCGGGTAGAATCCGCCCGCGCAGGAGTCAATGAACGCCCGTAAGGCCTGAGCAAACAATTTTTATCCCCGAAACGCTTCAAAGGAGAGAGGTTCAGAGAATGGCCATCAAAGTCGGCATCAACGGTTTTGGCAGGATTGGACGAAACCTGTTCCGCGCGGGGCTGGACGACCCCGGCATCGAATTCGTCGCCGTCAACGACCTGACGGACCCGAAAACCCTGGCTCACCTGCTCAAGTTCGACTCGGTGCACGGCCGCTTCGGGGGCGAGGTGGAAGTAGGCGACGCGGAAATCAGGGTGAACGGCAAATCCATCCGGGTGCTTTCCGAGCGCGACCCGGCGAACCTCCCCTGGGGAGAGATGGGCGTGCAGGTGGCCGTCGAGAGCACCGGCATCTTCACCAAGAGGCCGGACGCGGAGAAACACCTGAAGGCGGGCGCCAAGAAAGTCATCATCTCCGCCCCCGCGACCGATGAGGACATCACCATCGTCCTGGGCGTGAACGATGAGAAATACGACGACTCCTCCCACCACATCATCTCGAACGCGAGCTGCACCACGAACTGCCTGGCGCCCGTGGCCAAGGTGCTGCACGAGAAATTCAGGGTGAAACACGGGCTGATGACCACGACGCACGCATACACGAACGACCAGAAGATACTCGACCTGCCGCATTCGGACTTGAGGCGCGCGCGCGCCGCGGCGGTGAGCATGATCCCCACCTCCACGGGCGCCGCGAAAGCGGTGGGGCTGGTTCTGCCCGAACTCAACGGCAAGCTCGACGGCATGGCGATCCGCGTTCCCACGCAGGACGTTTCGGTCGTCGACCTTGTGGCCGAGGTGGAAGCGGACGTGACGGCCGAAGAGGTGAACGACGCTCTGAGAGAGGCGGCGAACGGCCCGCTCCAGGGGATTCTCGACTATACGGACGAGCCGCTGGTGTCGGTCGATTACCTCGGGAACCCGGCGTCGTCCACCATAGACGGCCTTTCGACGAAAGTGCTGGACAACAAGATGGTCAAGGTCATCTCCTGGTACGACAACGAATGGGGGTTCTCGTGCCGGATGGTCGACCTCATCAAGAAAGTGGGCGCGGCGCTCTAAGAGGCTTCCAGGCAATGGCGACGATTACGAGCACGATTGAAAACGGAGACCCGAAACTCGGCGTCGAGGACGTCGACGTCGCGGGCAAGCGGGTTTTCCTGCGCGTCGACTTCAACGTGCCGCTCGACGACCAGGGACACATCACGGACGACGCCCGCATCCGGGCGGCCCTGCCCACCATCAACTATCTGCTGGACGAGGGCGCGCGGGTCGTCATCGCCTCCCACATCGGCCAGCCCAAGGGAAAACCCGACCTCAGAAATTCACTGGCCCCGGTCGCAAAACGCCTGGCCCGGCTTCTGGAGAAGGAATGCCCCCTCGCGCCCACACCCACGGGAGCGGAGACCCGGAGCATGGCGGAGGAGATGAAGCCGGGCGAA
>WTGD01000045.1 GCA_011523725.1 Nitrospinota bacterium | reverse complement strand
CCGCATTTCCCCGCATTTGCGGTTCTCGCCCCGCGTCGGGATGCGGCAGAATCTCACGCCGCCAGCGCAGGGGAGACGTTCCCATGGAAACAGGTCATGCGAAAAAGGGAAAGCGGCGGCCGGCCCCTCGTCAGCGGAGACCGTCCGGCTCCGTTCGGCCGGCAACCTTTCTCCCGGCGGTCGGGACCACTCTCCCGTACCCGGGGGCCGAGCGCAGGGGCTGCGCCGGGAATTTCGATAAAATACCGAACAATTCGATAAATATCGATAAATTCACGGGGTTATTCGATAAATTTCTGAAGGAGAGATATCCGATAAGTTGTTATAATTTAGCCAGTTATTTTCATATCTTAGCGTCTTGCACTTAGATTCTCAGGCGAAAAAAGTTTTTCTGGCTCTCCCGCGCGCATTTGCCCGCATTTGGAATGAATTGCGCGATTCACCCCGCATATCCCCGCAACCGCCCGCTGGAAGGCACGCTGTTTTTCGCGCGTATGAGCCGCCCGACATTGACGCGCGTTTTCCCCAGAACCTATAAGCCTAATGAATGGTTTTTTCGCGCTCCCGTCATCAATGGACTCTCCATGGCCCCATCGAAGATCTTCAACCTTTTCGCGATTGCGGGCAGCCACGCCGTGAACGCCTTCTACACGCAGCTTCTCATACCCGTGCTACCGCTCATCGTCGCGGAATTCGAGCTCAACTACGTGCAGGCGGGCCTCATCGTGACAACCTATTCGGTGGCGAACAGCGTCTTTCAGTTCCCCCTTTCCTTCATATCGGACTACACCCGGCGCTGGCGGACGGTCTTGGCGCTTTCCCTGCTCACCCAGGCGCTGCCCGTTCTGCTCTACGGCTACGCGGCGAACTACTCCCTGCTGCTGTTGTTCGTCTTCATCGGCGGCATCGGGAGCGCGGCTTACCACCCGCCGGCTGTCGCGCTCATTACGCGCGAACTGCCGGAGAGGCGCGGGTTCTGTACGGGCCTGTTCAACGGCGGGGGCGAAATGGGGAACATCATCTCACCCGCCATCGTCGGATGGCTCGCCGTCTATCTGGCGAGTTGGCGCCTGGCGGCGCAGTTCTACGTCATACCGGGCGTCATCTGGGCGGCGCTCATCTGGTTCCGATTTCAGGATCAGCTGGGAGAGCGCCTGCCCTTCCGCCAGGCGGCGAGGTCCACTTTCGGCGCGCTGTTCCGCAACAAGTCTCTCATGCTCCTCATCGCCCTCTCCTCGTTCCGGATCATGGGATTTCGGGGCTTCATGGCCTTTTTGCCGCTCCTTCTGGCGGAGCAATTCGGCTTCGACACCAAAGGGGTGGGCTGGCTGCTCAGCGCCTATTTCCTGATAGGTTCGACCATGTCCATCATTATCGGGAGGTGGTCGGACGAAACGGGCAGGACAAAGCTCATCGTCGTGCTCACCTTCATGTGCGCCACCGCCATGGCCTCCCTTACCTGGGTCTCAAGCCTCACGACGCTGCTTCTCGCGCTTTTCGCCGTTGCCTGCATCCTCACGCCGGTGCCCACCCTGGTGCTGGCCGTCGGCACGGAACTCGTGGACGAGCGGGTGCGCTCGAGCTCGGTGGGAATGATCTATGGCTTCAACGAGGCGGCCAGCGCGCTTTCGCCGCTCATCGGCGGCCTCGTGGCCGAAGCGATGGGGCTTCAAGTGGCGTTCACCTTCTACGCATCGATGTTCATGGTCGGCGGATTCATCGCCGTCTTCCTGCACAGGGAAAGCGCCCTTCAGCCCCAGGCGCAGGGGGGCGAGTCATGAGCCGGGCGGAAGAAATCGGCGCAGGCGTGGGTGCGAAAGACCCGGCACAGGATATCCCCTGGGGCGCGCTCGCCATCCTGTTCACCGCCCACTTCGTGGTGGACGGCACGGTGAATTTCATCGCACCGCTGCTGCCCCTGATACGGGAGCAATTCCAGGTTTCCCTCTCCACGGGCGGTCTGCTGCTCACGTTCGTCTCGATGAGCGCAGCGATCTCCCAACCCGTGACGGCGGTTCTGGTGGATCGCTGGCCGGGCCTGCCCTGGCTCGCTTTTGGGATGGTGGGCAGCGCGCTCTTCATCACCTCCATCGGCTGGGCGCCCAACTTCACGGTGCTCACCGTCATGGTCGCGGTCGGCGGTTCGATGGTGGGGCTTTGCCATCCGGACATGGCCTCGCGCGCGGGCGCGCTCTCCGAACACCGCAAGGGGCTTGTGGTGAGCGTTTTCATCGCCGGTGGGCGCGTGGGCCACGGGCTGGGACCCGTCATCGCCATCGGGATCGTATCGCTCGGGGGCATGAAATGGCTGTGGTCGTTCACCCTGGTCGCAATCGCAATGGCCCTGGCGGTGAAATACGGGCTGCCCAAGCCCCAATCGCCCCCCACGAGCGGCGAGAACAAAGCCTCCATCTGGGATTTCGTAACAGCGCTGCGCCAAGCGGGCACGCCGCTGCTTCTGCTCTCGGGCGTCACGATCTGCCGCGCCGTCGTGAACATCAACTTCATCAGCCTGATTCCCTCGCTTTATGCGGAACACGGCATGAGCATCTGGAGCGGAGGGGCGGCCAGCGCCATCATGCTCACCTCGGGCGCACTGGGCGTCCTGGCGGGCGGCGCCCTGGGGGATCGTTTCGGGAAAAAAGAACTTATCGTCGGTGGCATCGGACTGGGCGCGTTGTGCGTCTGCGCTTTTTTGATTGCGCCGCCCGAGTGGGGCTTCGTTCTTCTGGCCTTCCTGGGCGTCGCCACCTACCTCCCGATGGGGGTGACGATGGCTTTCGCCCAGCAACTCATGCCTCACAACCGGGGGCTGGCGAGCTCCATCACGCTCGGCCTCTCGTGGTTCATCGCGAGCCTGTCGGTCTATCCGATGTCGGTTCTCGGCGAGTGGTTCGGCCTGGCGAATGCCTTCTGGGCGCTGCCGGGGTTTTTCGTCGCCGCGTGCGCGTTCGCCTGCTTCCTGCCGAAAGTCCGCTGACGCGCGCGCATAAAAAAAGACGGCCCCGAAGAGCCGCCTTTTTCGTTTCGCTTCGATTAAGCCGTAACGGCCTGCTCGGTGAGGAGTTCATCGAGCACACGGTCGACACGGGGCTGCTCCGTCCAGCTCGCCTTGTAGGCGATGTTCCCCTCCTTGTCGATGACGAAGACCATGTTCGGCATGCGGCCGTAGGCGTTCACCACCGCCTCGTCGACGTCGTCCACCAGAACGGGGATTTTCATGCCGAATTCTTCCACCAGCTCCTTCGCGTAGCCCATCTTGTGCTCAAACGAGGTGTGCTGCGTGTATTTTTTGAAGTACTTGCGCTCCTGCGCGTGGGGCTCCTTGGAATAGACGACGAAGAACTCGACGTCTTTGTCCTTGTAGCGCTCATTCAACTCGTCCATGCCCGGCACCTGCCGGCGGAAGGGCGGTCACGTGATGGCGCCGAACTCCAGGACGATGTTCTTCTTTCCGCGGAAATCGGCCAAGTCCACGGTTTCGCCCGACGTGCTCTGGAGTTTGACCGGAGGCGCGGGTTGGCCGGGTTTCAGCTGATCCTCAAACGCCTTGTGGCGGACCTTTCTGAACCCGCTGAGCTCGCGCTTGATCATCAGGAACGGGTCCAGATACCACATGCTCCACAAGCCCCCCAGGGGGCCGGGCGGCCTGTCGATATAATCTTCTTTCTGCATCTATCAACCTCCTATGAAAAGATGAATGGCGAATACAGCAAACTAGTCCATTTTCATCATTCTGTCGATTCTGTGAGGCAACCGCCTCGCGCCGCGAGCGCTTGGGTGAGTCAGGCTCAAATCTCACACCTTTCAAACGCGCTCCAGTAGACGTCCATCACTCTCCTGAAACCCACGCTTTCGAACACGCGCTCGGACGCCTCGTTTCCCTCCACGATATAGCAATACGCCTCGCGCCCCCTGGCGAATTGCGCCTCGACCAGAGCGGACACCACCACGCGCGCAAGCCCCTGGCCGCGGAAGCGATCCATCGTGTGCAGCATGCCGATGGAGCCGTTCGCGTGAACGACCATGTAGGAGGCGAGTTCTCCATCGACCCGTATCGCCGCGGTGGGGGCGTTCTTGATTCTCGCCAGGGCATATTCCTCCCCCTGGTCGTAGGGTGAATTCTCGGCCAGCGTCTTCGCGTCCCCGGTTTTCAGGCTTTCGATGCGGTGCGTGCTGAAGACGGGCCTGAAATCTCTTTTGTCGAGAATGAACATGCCCACGGGCGAGCCCCGGATGAGTTTTCGTCGCCTCTCGACCGCCTTTTGCACCTCGATAGTGACGGAAGAGAACTTGAGATAGCCCTCACTCTCCTCCATCTGTGCCGAGAGTCGCTCCATGTCTTCCAGTTTTGCGAGTATCGCCTCGGGCCTCCCCAGCGGCGCGAGCCAGCCGCGTCCGGTGTGCACCGCCACCTGTGGCGCAGTAAGATCATCAACCCAGAGGGGGACGTCTTCTCCTCCCTCGGCGATGGCTTCTGAGAAGCGCACCCCGAGCGGCCCCTGCGCGCGCAGGAATTTCTGGAAAGATTCGCTCCGGGGGTTCTCCAGCCGAAACAATTTTCGCTACACTCCCATGTCAATGTAAACGCCGCTCACCTTGAGGGGTGATTATACCCGCTCATCCGTGCGGATGTAGAGACAGCGAACCCTCAAAAAAATGCTGGAGAGCAAATGAAAGAATATCGCATCATCACCATACCGGGAGACGGGATCGGTCCCGAACTCATGGAATCCACCATCGCCGTGCTCAAAGCCGTTCAGGAAATGAACGGCGCCCTGAAGCTTAACTTAGAAGAACACGAAGCGGGAGCGGGCCGCTACGCCAGGTACGGCAAGCGCATCAGCGATGAAACCCTGCAAGCCTGCCACGAGGCGGACGGTATCCTCAAGGCGCCGGTGGGCGACCCGGCCGTCCGCACGCCGGAGGGTACCGAAGGGGGGCTTCTGGGCGGCGTACTCAGAACGAGCCTCGACGTCTTTGCCAACATGCGGCCCGTCAGGCTCTACCCGGGCATCCGGAGCCCCCTGGCGGGCTATGAACCCGGCGGCATCGATTACGTCGTGATTCGCGAGAACACAGAGGGCCTCTACGCCTCGCGCGACAAGGGGGTCGGCGGTCCCGAAGCCGTGGCCGACACCCTGATCATCACCCGGAAGGGAGCGGAGCGCGTGGCGAGGTTCGCCTTCGAGCTCGCGCGCAAGAGAAACGGCGCGCCCGAAGACGGCGTGCGGCGCGTCACCTGCGTGGACAAGGGCAACGTCCTGCGCTCCCTCGCATTTTTCCGCGAGATATTCCTGGAAGTCGCGTCTGATTATCCCGACATCGAGGCGGAAACCCTGTATTCGGACGCCTGCGCATACAATCTGGTGATTCGCCCGGAACACTACGACGTACTCGTGATGGAGAACATGCTGGGAGACCTGCTGAGCGATTTGGGCGGCGCCACGGCAGGCGGCCTCGGCATGTGTCCCTCGGGGAACATCGGGGAGGAATTCGCCTTTTTCGAGGCGGTTCACGGCTCGGCCCCCGACATCGCCGGACAGGGAATCGCCAACCCTTTGAGCCTCATCCTCTCCGCCGCGCTCATGCTCGCCCATATCGGGGAGAGCGAGGCCGCGAATCAGATAGAAACCAGCGTGTGGGGAGCGCTCGAGGCCGGGGAGATTCGCCTGGACAACAAGGGGCGCGCCGTCGACGGCAGCCGGGCCATCACCGAGGCGGTGTGCGCCCGCGTGCGGGGATGATTCAGGAAAAGCGCTCGCGCAGGAGGGTCCATACGGCGATGAAGCCGTCCCGCCACGTTATCTTCTTGCCCTCCGCGTATGTGCGCCCGTAGTAGGAAATCGGCACCTCGTAGATGCGCCATTTGGCGGGCTTGAGAAGCTTCGCGGTGAATTCAGGCTCAAAATCGAACCCCTTCGCGCGAATTTTCATGTCCTTCACCACCTCGCGGCGGAACATCTTGTAGCAGGTTTCCATGTCGGTGAGCGTGCAGTTGAACAGCAGATTCGCCAGCGTGGTCAGCATCCAATTCCCCACCTTGTGCCAGAACATGTGCACACGCTGGGGTTTTCCGCCGAAGCGCGTGCCGTAGACCACGTCGGCCGCTCCCCGGCGGATGGGGTCGTAGAGATCAATGTACTCGGCGGGATCGTATTCCAGGTCCGCATCCTGCACGACGATCACGTCCCCGTTCGCCGCCGCGAATCCGTCGCACAGGGCGGCCCCTTTGCCCTCGTTTTTCTCGCGGTAGATGACGCGCGCGCCGTTTTGTTCGATCTCGGCCAGGATATCGCGGGTGCCGTCCGTGCTGCCGTCGTCCACGATGATGAGTTCGATGTTCATCGATACCGCCTGGACTCTGGCGACGATTTCGCGAATCGTGTCCCGTTCGTTGTAGCACGGCATCACAACGCTCAATAAATCCGTCATCTGGACGTCATCGTTCACCGCAGTTCTCTCCATCCGAAGTTCAAGCACGTCATTCGTTTACGAGGGCATTGCGACAAAGCCTACATTCTCCCCCCCTGCACGGTCAATTTAATTATCAAGCGCCATAAGCTCTCAGGCTTGGCAAGTGCTCCCCCCCGTGAGAGTATTGC
>WTGD01000009.1 GCA_011523725.1 Nitrospinota bacterium | reverse complement strand
GCGGCATCGCCTGCCTTCTCGGGCGTTTCGCATCTCAAATCGAGCAAAACACCAATCCGACCACCCGGATGAATGTAGGAAACCACCTTGCCCGAGTCGTTATCTCCCAAAGCGACACGCTCTCCGCGAGCAACGACGATGTTTTCTCCCAGCCTGGCGATGGCCTCCGTTGTCACCTCCTTGAGCGCTTCGGCGAGACCATCCCCACCATTGTCGTTCACGTGGTCTGCGACGGTTTCGAGAAGCGCCTGAAAATCCTCCGTTCGGGCCACGAAATCGGTCTCGCAATTCACCTCGACGATGACGCCCATGCGCCCGTCTTCTCCAAGAGAAGCGTATACCTGCCCCTCACTTGCCGCGCGCCCGGCTTTCTTGGCGGCGCTGGAAAGCCCTTTTTCCCGCAAATAGCGCACTGCCTCTTCAAAATCCCCCTCGTTCTCCTTGAGGGCTTCCTTGCAGTCCATGATGCCCGCACCGGTGCGGGTTCTTAACTCCTTGACCATTTGAGCGGTGACTTCCATGCCCTTCGTCTCTCCCCATGAAATCCGGCTGTTACTGAAAATATGATGTTATTTTTCCGCCTTCGTTTCCCCGTCGCTTGCCACGGCCGCCGCCATCATCTCCGCCGCTACCGTGTCGCCTGAGGCGACGACAGCTTCGACGTCTTCGGCCCCCGTCTCCTTGCGCAACGTGACACCCTCGGCGATGGCCTCCGCCACCCGCGACACGAAGAAGCGAATGGAGCGCAGGGCATCGTCATTACCCGGCAAAACGTGATCCACCCCGTCGGGGTCGCAATTCGTGTCTACTACCGCGATAACGGGAATCCCCAGTTTCCTGGCCTCGCGAATGGCGTTGTACTCATGACCGGTATCAATGACGAACATAGCTTGCGGCAGCTTGTCCATATGCTTGATGCCGCCGAGAAACTTCTCGAGCCGCGCCATGTCCTTCTCCCGCCGGACGGCCTCTTTTTTCGCCAGAAGTTCGAATGTGCCGTCGTTCTTCATCGACTCCAGATCGAGAAGGCGCGCAATCGAGTTTTTGATCGTCTGGAAATTCGTGAGCGTTCCGCCGAGCCAGCGCTGGGTGACGTAGGGCATCCCCACGTTCCGGGCCTCTTCCATCACGATTTCCTGGGCCTGTTGCTTCGTGCCCACAAACAGTACCTTGCCGCCCTTCGCCGCGATGTCACGAATCACCTCTCGGGCGTCGTTGAACAACTTGAGGGTTTTCTGAAGGTCGATGATGTAAATCCCGTTTCGCGCGCCGAAGATATATGGACGCATCTTGGGGTTCCATCGGATGGTCTGGTGCCCGAAATGGGCGCCGGCTTCCAGCAATTCTCGCAAAGTAATCGGGTTCACGGGAATACTCCTTCTGCCCCGCCTTTCATCGAGGGGGGCCCTGCCAGCCTCCTGGCGGATGAGGCCGAATTTTTAAGCGTTTGATTTTATTCGAGTAATTCGCCGACCGACTCCGCCGCCAAGGCGTCCGCCACCGCTCGGCGCATGGAATGTCTCATAAGACTCCGGACGATTCAAGTCGCCGTATCAAAAGCGGTCACGTCTTGTAATCCGCGTTGAACCGCACGTATTCCGCGCTCAAATCCGTTGTCCAGAAAACGGCCTCCGCATCTCCTACTCCCAGGCCCAGTTCGAGGCCGTATTCGGGCTGCTTAAGCAAAGGCGCCAGGGAATCGGCCCAGCCCGGGACGGGTGCGCCGTCGCGCATGACTTCCACGTTCCCGAATCTCAGCGACATTTTCTCGGGCGCCACATCCGCGCCGCTATAGCCGGCCGCCGCGAACATCCGGCCCCAGTTGGGCATCTCGCCATGAATGGCTGTCTTCACCAGCAGGCTCTCGGAAACCGACTTCGCGGCCAGATGCGCCTGCTCTTCGCTGGCGGCGCCGCTGATTTTGACCTCTACCACCTTGTTCACCCCCTCGCCATCGCGAACGATGGACAAGGCCAGTTCCTTGCAAACCCGGTAAAGCCCCGCCTCAAACCGCTCCATCGCTTCCGCCGATTCGGGGGCCACGCCGGTTGCGCCGGTGGCGGCGAGAATTACCGTGTCGTTCGTCGACGTATCGCCATCGATTGTGACGCAGTTGAACGTCTTGCGCACGACAGCCCGCAGAATGTTCTGGAGGTCGGCTTGTGCAACCACCGCGTCGGTGGCGATGTAGGCGAGCATGGTCGCCATGTCGGGAGCGATCATGCCGGCTCCCTTGGTGATACCGCCGATATGGTAGGGGCCATCGGGCCCATTCACCCGCACGGCGTACTCCTTGGGCCGCGTGTCGGTCGTCATGATGCCCACCGCCGCATCGTGGCCGCCCTCCGCCGAAAGGCCGGTCACCAAGCTGGCGATTTGGGCCTTCATGAGTTCCACCGGGAGCGGAGCGCCGATGAGTCCGGTGGAGGACATGGCGACCTGCGCTTCCGGGCAGTCGAGCGCGTCCGCCACTTCGCCGCAAAGGCTCACGGCGTCCCGATAGCCCTGCTCGCCCGTACAGGCGTTCGCGTTGCCGCTGTTGACGAGGAACGCCCGCAGAGGCGATTTTCCGACCCGCTCCCTGCACAGGGTGACTGGAGCGGCGCACATCTTGTTCCGGGTGTAGACGCCCGCGGCGGCGGCCGGGGGGTCGAAGGCGATCAGCACCATATCCGGATTGCCAGAATATTTGATGCCCGCCGTCACCGAGGCGGCGCGGACTCCCTCGGCCGCGCAAACACCGCCGTCAATCGCCTGTATGGATTCCTTTTCACTCACTTTCAAGACCCCTTCTTTTTCGTTTACATCCAAAATCCCGGATGAAGGAGACCTTGCGTCTCGGGAAGCCCCAGCATCAGGTTCATGTTCTGCACCGCCGCTCCCGACGCGCCTTTTACCAAATTATCGATCGCCGCGACAATGATGAAGCGCGACGTGCGTTCATCGTGCGTCAACCCGATGTCCACGTAGTTCGAGCCGGCCACCTGCGTCACGTTGGGAAACGCGCCCTTGGGCATCAGGCGGATGAAAGGCTCATCCGCATAAGCGTCGCGCAGCGCCGCCCGGACCGACGAGCCGTCGGCGCCGCCCTCCCCCCCGGCGTAGATGGTCGAGAGAATTCCCCGGGTCATGGGCGCCAGATGCGGGGTGAAGGAAACCTTTACGGAATCCCCCAACGCGGCGGACAACTCCTGCTCGATCTCGGGCGTATGGCGATGGGTCCCCACGCCATAGGCCTTGAAGCCCTCGTTCACCTCGCTGAACTGAATGCTCAAATCCGCTTTTCTTCCCGCACCCGAAACGCCCGATTTCGCATCCACGATGATGGAATCCGGCTTGATGAGTCCCGCCCTCAAAAGCGGGGTCAGGGCCAGAATCGCACCCGTGGGGTAGCAACCCGGGTTCGCGACCAGGCGCGCCTGTTTTATCTCTTCACGATAAAGCTCAGGCACCCCGTAGACCGCGTCCGCTATCCTCTCCGGCGAGGTGTGCTCCGTCTTGTACCAGGTCTCATATACACTGAAATCCCGCAGGCGGTAATCGGCGGAAAAATCAACCACGCGGTGACCGGCATCCAGTAAGGAAGGCACGGTGTTCATCGCTACCCGGTGCGGCAGGCAGCAGAATACGAGGTCGGCTCCCTCACAGACGGCGGGCTCGAACTTCACGAGAGCGCCTCCGTGCACGGAAGCCAAAGCCGGAAACACCTCGTCCACCTTCCTGCCGGCATAGGTCTCGGACGTGAGGGCCATCACCTCCACACCCCGGTGCGACCCGAGGAGCCGCAACAACTCAAAACCCGTGTATCCCGTGGCGCCCACCACGGCGATTTTCGGCATCTCCTTATCCTCCAGAATCCTCGCTCACTCGCATCAAAACCCGATCGGAGCGGACATTCGCCATAATCCATTTTTTCGCACAAAAAAAGGGGCCGGCAAAGCCAGCCCCCGAATCGACCACCAAAGTGGTTAGCGCTTGGAGAACTGGAAGCTCTTGCGCGCGCCTTTCAAACCATACTTTTTACGCTCTTTCACACGGGAATCGCGCGTGATGAGGCCCGCTTTCTTGAGGATCGCCCGAAATGCGGGATCCACGCTCAGCAGGGCCTTTGAAATGCCGTGGCGAACGGCACCCGCCTGGCCGGTGAGTCCCCCGCCCTTGACGGTGGCCCGCACGTCGTAGCTGCCCCACGTCTCGGTCAACTCGAAGGGCTGCTTTATCACCATGAGCGAGGTGTCGCGGAGAAAGTACTCGTCCGCCGGCGTGTTGTTGACCAGAATCCTGCCGTCGCCCGGCTCTATCCAGACGCGCGCGACGGCCGTTTTGCGTTTTCCCGTGGCGTAGTGCTTCGGTATCGTGGCCATGTCGTTCTCAAAAACCTCTCGGAGTTCAGTCCAATACTATCGCTTCTGGCTGTTGCGCCTCATGCGGATGCTTGTCGCCCGCGTACACTTTGAGTTTCTGCAGCAAGGAGCGTCCCAGCTTGTTTTTTGGCAACATGCCCCGCACGGCGTGTTCTATCACACGCTCGGGATGCGTTTCCAGCATGCGCCCCGCGCTAACCTCCTTGAGATGCCCCGGGTAGCCGGAGTGGCGGTAGTACTTCTTGTCCGAAAGCTTACGGCCCGTGAGCACGATGCGCTCCGCATTGATGACCACGACGTACTCGCCATTGTCGACGTGCGGCGTCCAGTCGGGCTTGTGTTTCCCGCGCAGAAGCGTCGCCACGCGCGTGCAAAGACGCCCCAGGGTCTGATCCTTCGCATCCACGAGCACCCAGCCGCGCTGGGCGTTGGCCTGCTCTTTCGTGAGGCTTGCTGTCTTCTGGTACATTCTCATGGATTCTCTTCTCTTCTTCGACTCACAAATAATCTTCTCTGGAGAAGACGAAGGTGTATATAAACCCCAGATGGACTGGCGATGTCAACCGTCTCCGGCGGAATTTTCAGAGAAGGTATCACTTCGCACATTTTATTGTTATTTAACGGATTAAACGCCTCCGATGCTTGGACGTGAAGTCCTCGCCTGGGGAAAAGCGCGTCAAAGTTTGAACAAACGCTCGTTTCGTTCGAAATCCGCGAAGGCGTTGCGCGTATCCACGATGCAGTTCGCATGGGCGTGGATGCACTCCCTATCCAGTGATTTGTGGTTCGTGAGCACGACCACGCAATCGTATTCACGCAGCATATCGGCGCTGATGGGCCGCGAGTGCGCTATTATCGGGGGAGCATCGATTTCCGGCACATAAGGATCCGAGTAGGAAACGACCGCTCCGACGCGCTCCAGACCGATCCAGACGTCGAGGGCGGGGCTCTCTCTGATGTCGGATACGTCCGCCTTGTATGTCACCCCCACGAGAAGGATCCTCGCTCTCTCGATCGCTTTGCCCATCTTGCGCAGAGCCTTGGACGTGAGTTCCACGACGAACCGCGGCATCGAATTATTCACCTCATCGGCCAGCTCAATGAACCTTGCCTCGAACCCCGCCTGCCGCGCCTTCCAGGACAAATAAACCGGGTCCACGGGAATGCAATGCCCGCCGAGGCCCGGCCCGGGGTAGAAGGGCATGAAACCGAAAGGCTTCGTTTTCGCCGCTTCGATCACCTCCCATACATCCAGCTCGAGGAGGTGGCACATCTTCGCCACCTCGTTCATAAGAGCGATGTTGACGCTGCGAAACGTATTTTCGAGCAGTTTCACCATCTCCGCGACCCGGGGCGAGGCGACCTGCACGATTTGCGCGACGGCGCCCTCATACAAGGCGCAGGCGCAATCGGCGCATTTCGGCGTTACGCCGCCCACCACTTTCGGTATGTTTCTCGTGGCATATCGCTCGTTGCCGGGGTCCACGCGCTCGGGCGAGAAAACGAGGTGGAACTCCTCTCCCGCCCGCCAACCGCCTTCAGACAAAACGGGCAGAACGATTTCTTCGGTCGCCCCCGGATAGGTGGTGCTCTCAAGCACGTAGAGCTGCCCCCTTCGTCGATGTCGCCTGATGCTCTCGACGGCCGATTGCACGAAAGACAAATCCGGATCTCCCGTCTTGCCGAGTGGCGTGGGAACACAAACGCTGACGGTATCCACTTCCGCAAGCACCCGCTGATCGCAGGTGAACTCGAGCCGATCCGTCTCAAGCTCCTCAGCCAGGCTTTGAGAGGAAACATCCAGGATGGGGCTCTTCGCCTCTAGCAAATCGCGAACACGGCTGCAGTTTGTGTCCAGCCCCACAACCCGGTAGCCTGCGCGCACGAACGCCAGCGCGAGCGGGAGACCGACGTACCCCAAACCCATCACGCATGCGCGAATCCGTTTTTGTTTGATTTTCTCGATGAGTTGCACGGGACCCTCCGGAAGGAAGATATGAGGGTCCTCTGGGAACGATTGTAGTATAAAATAACAACAATTATTATCGCACACCATTTACTGAAAACGATGATTGTTACTGTGTTCACACGAGGGGAGAATCGAGCATGAAATGGTTGACGGTACCGGTCGCGTGCCTGCTCCTTTGGGCGGGCGCGGCCCATGCGGCGCAGATATGGAACATGCCGACAGCGTATGGAGACGCCAACTACCACACGCAAAACGCCAGACTCTTCGCCAAGGCGGTGGGCGTTTGCACCGGCGGGAAACTCGAGATCGTGGTGCATGGAGGC
>WTGD01000174.1 GCA_011523725.1 Nitrospinota bacterium | reverse complement strand
GCCTGGCTCCATGGGCACTCCCCGACGGGTTGCTCTCAGTGTATGAGCTGAATGGAAGAAGGCGGCGCATCCCGCCGAAACAGGGTTGTCCAAAGCCCGGTCATTCAGCACACGGGAGATGCGGCGCCATGAGAGAAGATACGACGATTCCTCGCCGGAATCCAGCCCTGCGGGTCTGTTGAAAAAGCCGGCCCTGCTCGGTCGAACCCTCATTCATCAATCGGGCTCGACCCACCTCACCGGCCGAAACCGGCCAATGCCGTCATTCCGGCGAAAGCCGGAATCCATTTCCATCCGCCGATGGAACCGGCCGCGGGCCGTCATTCCCTCCGCGCGGATGCCGCGTTCAGGCGTCGCGCGGCAACGAAGCCGCGGCCGCCGCTCCGCCCGGTGAAAAGTCCAAATGGATTCCGTCGAACCTTCCTTCCCCGGTCGGATCCGACACCGGAATGACGGTGGTTTCCCTGCGTCGAGAGATTTTTTCAGCAGGCCCCTGCGGGACGAATCGAGCGAACCGGTGCGCGAGGGCGCGCAACGAATCATCCGCCAGGCGGGGGAAGCGAAGCCGGCGGCCTTTCTGGAAGGGTATGCGGCCGAGCGTGACGCGCAAGGCAGGCGCGGTGGTTCCGGGCGGCTGCCTGCCCTCGCGGGAGGTGTTGAGGGGTGCAGGTCGGTGCGTGTCCGGGTTCCGCAGACGCGAGGGGAGCCGCTCGCCGGGAGCGTCCGTCCGCGTGCGGGACGGCGTTCGCCCTCTTTCGGGAATTGAGCGGCTCCTTCCACCCGATCATCGGGGATGCGGCGCCCGGCAGGGATTGAGGTCTTGTTCCCGATGACGCATTTTCCGCGCCTCGAAATCGGGCGAAATCGTCTCGGCCGATTCGAGTGAGATCCGCCCGGCAGGGCAACTTGTTTCCGGTAAATTCCCGAAAACAATTCGATAAATATCGATAAATTCACGGGGTTTTTCGATAAATTTCCGAAAATTTCCGAGGGGAAATGCGCGCAAATGCGGGCAGCTGCGGGCGCGAAAACCGTCTCCGGCAGCTGGATTCCGCCGCCGCACTCCCAGGCGCAGGGGAATTCTGCCATGGCACACCAGACTTGTGATGACGGGAAATGCGGGGAGTTGCGGGGTTGACGAGGAGGAGGCGAGCCGGTGGACGGGAGTTGAACTTTAAGCTGAGCCGCCTTCTTTTTCTTCTTCTTTCTCCCAGTCTTTCAAGGACTTGGGGAGCTTATCTTCATTCCATTTCTTGGTGATGCGGTAGACCTTTCCGCCCTCTCGCATATAGAGGAACTCCGAGCCCGCCTTGTCCGCGAAGCGAAACGGCCCCCACTCGCCGTGGCGGATGTCCCTGCCTGAGAGCTCGACGATAAAGTCTTTGAAATCAGGCGCTTCGCCGGGTTTCGCCTCCCCCTCCCGTTCGAAATCCTTGAGGGCGCCCACGAGGTCCTCCACGTTGCCGGGCTCGGCCTCCCTGCCCTCGGGGGAGACGAAGCGCCACCCTTCGCCGAAACGCTCCAGCTTCATGGAGGATTCGTCGGGGAAACGCGCCGTAACTTCCGTAATTTCAGTGTCTTTCGCATAAAGGAGCAAGCGGCGCTCGCTCAGGAAATAGGGCGTCTTCGTAATCTTGTCATAATCTTCCTTCTTGACGGCGAACAGGCGTTTTTCTCCCTCGATCCGGCCGTACGCTCTTTTCTCCTCATCGAGGAAGCGCCCGATAATCAAGGACTTATCCTCCAGCGGCGCATCCTCTTTCTTCTTCAGCCAGAGGGTGTAGCGAAGCGGCGCGCCCTTGCCGTCCTCTCGCAGGAGGCCGTATTTCGACAAGTCATCTCCCGGGTCGTCCACGTAGTCAATCGCGTTGATCCACTTGATGTCCCACATGAGGTCGTCCACGTGCTTATGCCGTCCGGGGATCTTTTCCTGCTTGCCGTCAGGCGTCGCCACGTGGAGATCCCACTCCTTCTTCGTCTTTCGGACGATGTCGAGTTTCCGGGATTTCGACTCAATCAGGATGCGTTTCACGTGGTCGACGTCATAGTCGATGACCGTCTTGTGCCGCAAAGAGAGGACGGATTTGGGCAAATCCTTGAACGTTTTCTCATTGATGAGCATGACGGGACCGCCGGAGAGCCTCCTGGCGTAATAGTAGGCTTTTGGCTTCTTCTGGCCGCTCTTCGTCTCGGGCGCTTCTACTTTTCTGCCGCCCAGGATAACTCCGTCTGTGGGTTTTTGATCGTCCCCGGTGAAAATGCGCACCGTGAGTCTGGGTTTATCCAGACCATAAGGAGAGAGATCCTTTGGTTTTTCATCAACGAATCTTTGCACCTTGTCCCACCTGAGAGTGGACACGATGCCCTCGGAATCGATGGAGTCAGCCCTGTCCTGGATGGGTTTCACGAGCGCCCACTCGTCTTTGCTCTTGCGGACAACGGTGAATTCACCGCCGCCTTGCGGCTCGACGATCACTTTTTTCGCGCTCTCGGGCATGACCGGGACAATCGATCTGTCCCGAATACTGAATACGGTTTTATCGAATTCGGCGATGTCGGAAAGCTGGAGGGTGAAAATCCCGGGGGTCTTCGCCAACGCGGCATACCGGAACTCGCGCGTGGGAGTCCTGTCCCCGATCTCGACGGAAATATCGTCCTTGTCCTTCAGCCCGAACGTGATTTTCATCCTGGGCTTGTCCATGCCGAACTCTGCCCTGTCTTTCACGTCTCCGATGCGCCTGCGCTCGCGAAGTTTCGTCGCCGCTTCGAGGAGTTTTTCGAGCGCATCGGAGTCGACGGCAGCGTCAATGGGTTTAATGAAACGCCACCCTTTCTCCGTTCGGATAACCTGGTATGGTTCCTCTTCTCTTGATACGTCAATTCTTATCAGCGCCTTTTCGTCAATTCCTTTCAGGAGTTTGACTTTTCGCTCCTCGGCAGCGCGTTCCTCGGCGGCCCATTTCACTCCGTAGACGTAATACGCGCTACCAAGGATGACTAAAACAAGCAGTAATATGAGATTTTTCTTGGGGTTCACCGCAGTTGCCTTCTCCTGACGTAGACGGCGGCTCCGATAAGGATGATGAACAAGGGCATGATCCAGACGGTGAACAAGTGAACGAATCGCCCTTCCCCGCCAGCCAGCACGAGAGGCTCACCCGTACGGCTTTTGGGGCGAATGGTGATCAGGTCTTTTTCGCCGCCGAGCCAGTTCACGGTGTTGAGCACGAGATTCGCATTTCCTTGCGCGCCGATGAAGGCATCGCTCGCAAAATCGGCATCCCCGAACACGACAATCCGGGCTTCGTTTTTCCCGTTCGTTTTATTGGAGGCAGGTGTTTTCGAATCATCCGGAGAGCCCGGTCCCTGCGCAAGCTTGTAAAGATCGAGCGTGACGGTGACGGCGGCTCCTATCGGCACGGGACCTTCTTTCCTAGTCTTTGGATCAAAGGTAAGCTGGCCATTTTGGATGGCGATGCTCTCGACAGTAAAGCTTCCGGCGCCCGTTTTGACCAACTCTTCGGAATGCAGCCCCGCCTTGGGCATGCCCTTGGCGGATACTTTCCTCACCGTTGGAAATACCGTCGCCAAACCCTGCAACTGCTTGGTGATGTCGTGCAGTCCGTAGTTCACGGCGAACGGCGTGATGATATTTCCGCCCGCCAACTCGAAGCGAACGGATTCGGGGTCGACGACGAAAGATTGAGGAATTCCGAAGCTATATCTTTCCAGAAGCGCGGTCAGACGCCCCGGCTTCATATCGGGCTCCAGGAAAACGAGGAGTCTTCCACCGGATTTGATGTAATCGTCAATATACTTGATTTCGATTTCTTCCAGCTCTTTTTGGGGGGCTGCGATAATCAACATACTGGCATTTTCAGGCACGCCCTTTTTTCTGAGCAGCAGGAGTTCTTCCACCTGGTAGTTGTCGTCCCTCATACCGATGGACAGCGCCCTCATCGCCTCGCGTCCTTGCCCGGAGAAAGGCCGCTCACCATGGCCCGTGAGGTAATACACGCGCTTTTGCTCTGTTTGAATGGTTTTCAATATCGCGTTGGCGATCGCATTTTCCGATAGATTGAATATCTTTTCCGATCGGAAGGTCGGTTTCTTCTCCTGTCCGGCGGAATTCGATTTATCCTGTTTCCCGGTTTCTTCTTTGCCGAAATGGTGAATCACGACCAACGTGCCGTAGGCGTCTACATCATATTTCTTGGCGGTTCGTGGAGAGGCGTCCAGGTCCAGAAACCGATAAGAGACTTGTTTCGATGCCCGGGTATATTGCTCCAAAATTTCCGTTATCACAGGTTGTTCGAGCTTCCGGGTGAAGGCGATGATTTCGATCTGCCTTTTTTCTCTATCGAGTTTATTCAACAGGTTCATGGTTTTTGCGGATAAGCTGTAGAAATTTCCGGGTGTGACGTCCCAGCGCTTGAAGTGTTTTACGCTCGCGAGTTCAACGATGACCAAAATTGCGGTCACCACAACGATCATGAGCGCGACCTGTATGCCCGTTCGGGTCGAGCGGAGCCGGATGCCGCCCTGGAGTTCGCGCCGTGAAATCCACACTGTATATACGAAACAAATTATTCCCAGTGCGATGGTAGCGTACGCCCATCGGGGAGGCTCGGAAAACTGGTCATGACCGGCCCAGCCGGAGATGCCAATCAGCAACAAGACGGCGGAGGCGATGAACAAGTAAAGGTTTCTGTTTTCCAAGTTCCTACCCTCTCCACCTGTAGTATTCCAGGGATCTGAACACCAGGAAACCACATAAGACGTTGATGTTGACGAGATAGATAATATCGCGTGTATCGATGATGCCCCGAATGAAATTTCGCATGTGCATTCCCACTGAAAGATGCCTGAGAATCGAGGATAACGGTTCGCTGGCCGCTACCGCGAGAGCTTCCATCAGGAAAGTTGCGAGAAGGATCATGAAGGCAAGCATAGCTGCGACGATTTGGTTCGAGGTCCATGAACTGGCCAAAAGGCCAACGGAAAGGAACGCCATTCCCGCTAAAATCACTCCCAGATAGGCGGAGGAGACGATGGTCCAATCCACCTTGACGAAAGCACTCAAAATAATCGGATAAACAAGAGTAATTGCCAGCATTATCAGATAAATGGATAGAACAGAAAGGTATTTGCCGGCGAACAATTGTCCGTTACGCAACGGGAATGTAAGCATCAGTTCTATGGTGCCCTGCTTTTTTTCTTCACTGAACAGACGCATTGTAAGCAAGGGTGCGACGAACAAGAGAATCACGGTGACGCTGGAGAAGACCGGTTCGAGAACGGCGGAAGTCGGCGTGATGTTGTATTGCGCGGCCGTCTGGGGGTTTCTGGCCAATTGCATAGAAACGACGGCATAGGAAAGGAAAGCGCCGGAATAGAAGATACCCATCAATACCGTCCATGCCGCGAGGATCACGTAAGCAATTGGCGAGAAGAAGAACGAGGTGAGTTCGCGGCGGAAAATCCAAAAGGTGTTATGCATTTACAGTTTCCTCATCGTGTTTCTGCTCCCCGCTGACGATGCGAACAAAAAGGTCTTCCAGAGTCAGTCTTATCTGGCGGATTTCGGTGAGTTTTCCCTCCGCCGCCAAGACGGCGGCTACAAGGTCTGAGCGAATATCACTGCCGCTTTTCGCGTGCACCTCGAAATGCGCTTCCTCTCGCGTTGATGTGCCGAGCAGTTCTATGCGCTCGACCCCCGATACCGTCTTCATTTTATCGGACAGCGCGGTGGCGGTTCCGACTGCCGAAATGCGTATCGCCGAGTCGGCTTGTATGTTCGCCGCCAGCGTATCGAGCGCCCCTTCGGCCGCTATCCGGCCTTGATGGATGATGACAACACGATCGCAAACCATGTTTACTTCAGGAAGAATATGCGTACTTAAAATCAGGGTCCGGTTGCCCTTGAGTTCAGAAATCAAGTTCCGGATTTCCACAATCTGGGCGGGGTCGAGACCCGACGTAGGTTCATCGAGAATCAATACAGGCGGGTCGTTCACCATAGCCTGCGCCAAACCGACGCGCTGGCGATATCCTTTGGAGAGATTGCCGATGAGACGGTGGGCGACATCCTCGAGCCCGCAACTGCCGAGCACCCTTCGGATGCCGGTTTCTTTTTCCGCACCGCTCATGCCTTTCATGGACGCTACGAAATTCAAGTAAGCCCTGACGGTCATTTCTCCGTACAGTGGATTGGTTTCCGGGAGGTATCCGAGGTTTTTCTGGGCTTCCAGCGGTGATTCCGACACATTGATGTCCGCCACCCAGGCGGAACCGGAGTTTGGCGGCATATATCCCGTCAATATGCGCATGGTCGTGGATTTTCCGGCCCCATTGGGACCGAGAAACCCCAGCACTTCTCCCTCCTCAACCTGGAAGGATATATCCGTCACACCACGAAGGTTACCGTAATACTTTGTGAGGTTTTCAACCCGTATCAACGAAGAACTCCCAAAAGAATCTATGCAAATTACTCACCGGCATCCAAGCCGTTCTATTCTTCCCAGACATCAATTTGTGTGATTAAAACATCCCGAGAACTTCTGAGGTGAACGAGAAAACCAATTAAGGTCTTTGTTATCAATACGTTGGCACTCGACTTCCCTGAGTGCTAAGATAAAATAATCGCTTGGCCTCCTTTTGTCAACCATATTCAAATATATTTCTTCTTCTCGTATGAATTAC
>WTGD01000193.1 GCA_011523725.1 Nitrospinota bacterium | reverse complement strand
CCTCTCTTACTGCATGAGGATACGGAATGGATACGGACCTTTCGGGAAAGACCTGCATCGTCACCGGCGCGAACCGGGGCATCGGGCGCGGATGCGCGGTGGCATTGGGGAGTGCGGGCTGCCGCGTGGCGGTGAACTACCGCGAGCGCGCGGACGAGGCGGCCGAAACCCGCCGCCGGATAGAAGAGGCGGGCGGGGAGGCCTTCATCGTCCAGGCGGACGCCTCGGACGCCGGGGACGTGGGCCGACTCGTGGATGAGACGAGGGAGCGCTTCGGCCCCGTCTCGATCCTCATCAACAACGCAGGAATCGCCATCACGAAACCGGTTGACGAGCTCACCGAGGCCGATTGGGACGCCACGCTCGCCGTGAATCTCAAATCCGCGTTCCTGCTCACCCAGGCCGTCCTGCCCGACATGCGGGCGGCGCGGTGGGGCAGAATCGTGAACGTCTCATCGAACGCCGCCTTCACGGGCGGGCGCGTCGGTCCGCACTACGCGGCTTCGAAGGCGGGCATGCACGGCCTCGCGCACGGCTACGCCGCCGCCCTCGTGAAAGAAGGCGTCACGGTGAACAGCGTGGCCCCCGCCATCATCGACACCGACATGACGACCCAGGACCTGCGCGCCGCCACGCCGAAAAACCCGATGGAGCGGTTCGGCACGGTGGAGGAGACGGTCGACGCCGTCATGCTGATGGTCCGGAACGCCTACGTCACCGGCCAGACCCTCCTCGTGAACGGCGGCAATTACTTCCACTAATCCGCATCTTTTCCACCAATACGCTGAGGCCAGACAGATGAGAAACGCAAACGGCGCATCCCTGCTGCTCGAAACCCTGCTCGATGAGGGCGTGACGCACCTGTTCGGAAACCCGGGCACGACGGAGCTTCCCCTCATGGACGCGCTCGTGAACGAAGAGAGGCTCGAGTTCATCCTCACGCTGCACGAGGGCGTGGCGGTATCGGCGGCGGAGGGCTACGGCTTGAGCACCGGAAGACCGGCGGCCATCAACCTCCACGTCGCGCCCGGCCTCGGCAACGCGATGGGGCTTCTCTATAACGCCAAGCGCTCGGGCGCGCCCATGCTCGTCACCGCCGGGAACCAGCCCCAGAGCGGACACTTTCAGGAAATCATCCTTTATGACGATCTCGCGCGCATGGCCGAGCCGCTCGTGAAGTGGTCATACGAGGTGCGCCGCGTCGAAGACCTGGAGCAGGCCGTGCGCCGCGCGGTCAAGGTGTCCATGACGCCGCCGACGGGCCCGGTGTTCCTCTCCCTGCCCGGCGACGTCATGCTCAGCGCCGCTTCGGGTCTCCAGGAAAAGCCCACGCGCATCCATACGCGCTTCGCCGCGTCTGCCGAATCGGTCGAGGCGGCCGCTGCGCTCATCGCGCGAGCCGAGCGGCCCTGCATCGTCTCAGGTTCCGGAGTGGCGCACTCGGGCGCGCTGGATGAGGTGGCGCGCTTCGCCGAGCAAATCGGCGCGAGAGCCTATGAGGAGAACTTCGCGAACGTGATCGCATACCCCATGGCGCACCCGCTCTACGCAGGCAAACTCCCCATCCTCGCAGGGCCCTTGCGGGAGCGCCTCGCAGAATCCGACCTGGTGTTCTTAATCGGCACGGAGGTCTTTCTGTTCTCATACCCCGCCGACGTGCGACCTTTGCCGGAGGGCTGCCGCGTGGTTCATCTGGACCTGAACGCATGGGAGATGGGCAAGAACTTCGGGCTCGACGCCGCACTCTACGGCGACCCGAAAACGACGCTGCCCGTCCTGACGGAAGCGGTGGCGCACGCGCAGACGGCGGATGAGGCCGAACGTGCGAAAGCGCGCGCGGAGCGGATCGCGGGGGAAAACCAGAGCGCGCGCGAGACCGCCCCGCCCCCCGCAGAGCAAAGCGATTATTCGGAAGGCATGCCGCTTCCCGCCTTTCACCGCGCGCTCGGCGCGGGCGCGCCCGATGGCGCCGTGTGGGTGGATGAGGCGCTCACCTCCGCAGGGCCCGGCTTTAGGCGCGCGGTGGGGCGCAATGCGTCCCAGATTTTCGGACGTAAAGGCGGCGGCATCGGAAACGGCCTGCCCATGGCGCTGGGCGCGAAAATAGCGACGCCCGAGCGCCCCGTCATCTGCCTCTCGGGAGACGGCTCGGCCATGTACTCCAACCAGACGCTGTGGACGGCGGCGAAATACAATGTCGGCGCGGTCTTCCTCATCGCGAACAACGGGGCCTACCATATCCTGAAAGGGCGCGTGCTGGCCCTGGACGGAAGAGCGAAGGAGTTCCACCGCTTCGTCGGCATGGACCTGACCGAACCGGACCTCGACTTCATCAAGCTGGCCGAATCGATGGGCGTGGACGCCGCGCGCGTCCATTCGCCCGATGAACTGGAGGCGTGTCTTGCCGAGGCCGCCCGTGGCGACAAGCCCTACCTCATCGACGCGGTCGTGAAGCCCGCTCCCCTGGGCGGCGCGCCGCCACAGGAGCTTTGAGGGGAGCAACGAACAATCCCCTCATTCCGAGTGCGACGGGACAGGCACAGAGGCCTGTCCATATTCGTTTACGAATCAACGCAAGTGTAGGGGTCGCATATATGCGACCCGTGGTTTGACGGCGAAAAACAGGGCCGCATGTATGTCGGACATATATATCCGACCTACAAACATCCCCTTCCCCGCTCGTCAATTACTACCGAGGAGGACTTTCCACCAACCTCTCATAAATCGCGTCAAATGCTGCTTCGCAGCTACTCAGGGTGGGAATTGAACATCGCGCGCGCTACAGGAACTGTAATGGAAAAACCTCAACCCGGTTTCCGGCCCAGGATGGTCAGGCGTTTTCTGATGATGGAGAATTCAGGACCCTCGCCTCTTTCCTCATACCAGCTTCCGCCCTGATCGCGCAGCGCCTCGAATGCGGCTCTGAGCTTCGGGAACGCTTCCGGCGAGGTCTTGGCGGCGTCCATCCACTCATCGAAGGTCGTTTCCGTCCGGTCGACGACCGTCTCCTCTATCTCGATTTTCGCTTCCCTGAACAAGCCCTCCATTTCCTTGCCGGACAGATGCCGCGTGATGGTCGGCTCGCGGATTCTGTCGAGCGCATCTATCTTCTCGCGCTCCTCCGCCTCGTCGGGATAGTGATAGTCGATCAAAAAGACGTGGCCGCCCGGGCGGACGGCGCGCGTCATTTCCGCGAAAACTTTTTGGGGGTCTTCGAGATGATGGAACGTGTGCCGGCAGATGGCGGCGTCGGCGGCCGCAGCCTGAAGGGGCGCTGCGTGCGCGTTCGCCATGACGTAGCGGGCGTTCGCCTCGAGACCCCACTCGCGCAGGCGCTCGCGCCCTCTCTTGGCCATCGCGGGGGTCAAGTCCAGCCCCACCACGTTCCCCCCCGCCGCCAGAAAGGGCTTTGCGGATGTGCCCGTGCCCATCCCGAAATCGACCAGCCAGGAGCCCGCGCCGAAGCCGACCCGCTCGGCCATCGCGCCCAGGCGCGCCTGTTCCGCGTCGCTGTAATAGCCGCCGTAGGTCTCCGCCATCCGCGTGAAGGTATCGATGTTCCGCTGCTTCGCCGAATCCATGCAGAAGCCCTTATCCTGGAGTTCGCCGTACGCTCGTGGTTTCAGGGAATCATACACCCGATTCGGGAAAATCGCTCGCCTGATTTACAAAATGAGCTGGCTGCCGTTAGAATGAAAGAAAATCAACCTCTCAAAATACAAGGAGAGCGAACGATGGGTGAAATCCTCGATAACTTCGCAGCCGAATGCCACGAAATTCTCAAAGCCGATTCGAGCAAGGCCGGCCTCCAGAAAGTGAGCGACGCGCTCGAGAAAGTGCTGGTGAACCAGGAGTTCGTGCAGGAGCATCTGGGGCCGGAGAACGACTCCCCCCGCAAGATGCTGTACAAGGACCCCGAACTCGGCTTTTGCATCTTCGCCCACGTGCACAAGGGCGTGACCGGAAGCTCCCCGCACGACCACGGCGCATCGTGGGCCATCTACGGCCAGGCGGTGGGCACCACCACGATGACGGACTACGAGCTCGTCGAGCGGCCCAACGGTGCAGCGCCCGGCAAGGTGCGCGCCGTGCGCAGCTACGACCTCACGCCGGGCCTCTCCAAGGCCTACGACGTGGGCGAATTCCACTCGCCCAAGCGCGAGGGAGAGACGCGCCTCGTACGCATCGAAGGCATCGATCTCGACACCATCACGCGCGACAAGTACGAGGCGGTCTGATTCCATCCCGACGCAGCGCGCTGATTTTGTAGCTGGATAGTTTTTCTCGAGTGTCGCAGGTGGGCTTTCTCGGTGAAAGCCCGGGAAGCCGGTGAGAATCCGGCGCGGACCCGCCACTGTGACCGGGGACGAAAACGGCCATGACCACTGGCGCAACCCGCCGGGAAGGGGCCGTGAGTAGGATGATCCGGAAGCCAGGAGACCGACCTGCGGCAACCTTTTGACCCGTCACGTCCTCGCGGAACGGGAGGTGGGTGGTATCTTGCGCATCATCACACCCCGAACCTGAAGCATCACCGCACGCGCGCGGGTTGAGCACGCGCGGCGATAGAGTTTCGCCATAAACGGGGGTTGTTGGAAAAGTCTGTATAGGACCCCGCAAATAGAGGGTTGTAGGGACAGGCCCCTGTGCCTGTCCCTGTGAAGCGCAACCACAGGGCTGGACATATCCGATACGGGCGGCCACGGGGGGCCGCCCCTACAGGAGGCGGTGCGGTTTTGTTCGTCATTCCGGCTTTCGCCGGAATGACGGTGAGCAATCTTAATCGGGGGACCAACAACCCCTTTGGGGGAACTTTTTCAACAGCCATAAGCGCGGCGGACGCATCCGCCGCTGAAACAGCCGGCAGGTGTACGGGAATCCGGTGCGAATCCGGAGCTGCCCGGCAGCTGTAAGCGACGCGCCTTTCATGCAGTCCACCGGGGCACACCCGGGAAGGAATGAAAGGCGGCCATCGGCGCGAGCCAGAAGACCGGCCTGCCGGCGTCATCTCCCATGCGACCCCGCCAGGGGTCCGTTTCGAGCGCTTGGGCCGCTCAAGGAGGCGCACCATCATGCAAGGCATTTCAAGGAAACCCACCCGATCATCCATCCGCATCAAAAAAGCTCTGTTTGCCGTTTGGCTCGCAGCGCTCATCCTCTTCGGAGGGGCGGGCGTTGCCTGCGCGCAAAGCGCCGAGGAGGAGCTTTATCTCGACCCCATCACCGTCACGGCGACGCGAACGCCCGAGCGGCTGAGCGACGTGGCCGATTCGGTGGAGGTGTTCGGCCGGGAGCGGATCGACAGCTTCCTGCCCGGCGACGCCCTCGATTTCCTGAGCGAGGGGGCGGGCGTCATCCTCCCGCAGGCGAGCGGCAGGGGCGGACAGGCGAGCCTCTTTTTAAGGGGGAGCGAGAGCAACTTCACCAGCGTGATGATCGACGGCTTCAAGCTCACCTTCCCGGACGGGAGCGCGTATGACTTCGGCCACCTCTCGTCCGAGTGGGTGGGCGCAACCGAAATCCTCAAGGGTCCGCAAAGTCCGCTTTACGGATCGGACGCGGCTTCGGGCGTCATGAACTTCCTGCCCGACGTCGGCAAGCCGGGGGAAGCGCCCTCCTTCGCCGTCCGCGCGAGGGGCGGCAGCGGCGACACGTTCGAGGAGGCGTTCAGGTTCAAGGGGGGAACGGCAAGGAGCGGATACGCCGCCAGCTTGAGCCGGCTCGATACGGAGGGCCACCTGCCAAACGACGGCTATTACCGCACCGTGGGCACGGTGGCGCTCGATCATTTCCTCTCAGCCAAGGCGAAGGTTCGCTTTCTCTATCACGCCAACCGGAACCGATACGACATTCCCGGACCGGCCCACCAAGACTACAGAGAACCCAACAAGTACGGGCGGAACACTGAGCAGCTCATCGGCGCGCGCGCTCATCTAAAACCCTTCTCGTGGCTCGAATACGTCCCGCGCGTCTCCCTGTACCTGAGAGACACGCTGTTCGAGAATAAGCCGGATGCGTTCAATCCCGGTTCCGACAAAACGGATACGAGCGGGACGAGGCTTCATTTCGACAACCAGGTCAACGTCAGGTTCTCGGGCGAGCAACTGGGGTTCAGCGCGCTCCGCCGCTCCATATCCACGCTGGGCGTCGAGTGGGAGACGGAGGACATCGCCATCGAGAGCGCCTATGAGAATTCCTTCGGCTCAGGCGAGAGCGAGTACGACAGCGACAGGCGGGCGACCTCTATATACGCGCAGCAGCAGTTCCGGTTCCGTGGCGGCCTCACTATCGCGGGCGGTGTGCGGCTGGATGATTTCGACGTAGGTGAAGACGAAGTGACCGGAAAACTCTCCACCTCCTACAAAATCCCCGGAACCGGTGCGCGGATTCGCGGCGCGGTGGGCGAGGGAATCAAGCGGCCTTCTTTCGCCGAGCTGCTCGACGTCTACGGCCCCGGCAACCCGAATCTCAAGAGCGAGAGGCAGCAAAGCTGGGAGGCGGGCTTCGATCAGTTTTTCGCCGGGAAAAAGCTCAAATTCAGCGCCACGTATTACGTGAACGAAATCGACGACCTGATCGCCTATTCCTTTACCCCGTTTGACAACGGGACGAACTACGAGAACATCCAGAAGGCGCAGGTCAAGGGCGCGGAACTTTCCTTCTCGCTCCTCGATTTTCACGATTTCACGGCCCACGCGAGCTTCAACACCATGGA
>WTGD01000237.1 GCA_011523725.1 Nitrospinota bacterium | reverse complement strand
CCTCACCTCTTCTATCAGCAACTCCGGCACTTCTCCCGAATTATCGTACAAAGCCCACCCATCCACCAAACCCCGATAGATTCCCTCGAAATTGCGCCGGCCTGCTTCGAACCGTCTTCGGAGCACCGCCTCGGGCACGTCGTGGCCTCCCTCCAGAACGCGCTGCGCGACGCGCGCCATCGCCATCTCGGGCGACGGCAGCAGCAGGAAAAACAGCTTTACCCGGTAGCCCTGCTCCCGCCAGCGGGGAATATGGCGCGCATAGCCACGGCCGCTCAAGGTCGTCTCGAAGGCGAAGCTCTCTCCCTTGCGGACGTGCTCGCGGATTTGCTCCAACACCAACCTGCCCGCCTGAAAACCAGCCAGATGAGGCTCGGAAGGATTCAGTTCCGCCGCGATGATGTCCGCGTTGATGAAAAGCGGACAGTCCGCCTCGTTCGGCAGAAATTCCGTGGCGAACGTCGTCTTGCCCGCGCCGTTCGGCCCGGCGATGATGAATATCCGCTTCTCGTCCGTATCCGCCAATGTCAGCCTGCTTCCTTGCAAGTATCTTCAAACGCAGCGGCGATTTTTTCATCATCTTCATTGTCCCCGCGCCCCGCCCGACATGCAAGGTCGGCTCAAAAGCGCATCGCCGCGTCCTGTGGTATAAACAGGCGCCGATTGGGTCGGGAAGGCGAAGACGAGCCGCGCCCGCTCCATGGGAATCTGACGAAACGATGAGGCGAGGATGAAAAAAACGCTTTCCATACTCTGCGCGCTTGCGCTGACGGCGCTCGCCTGCGCCCCCGCCAACGGGGCCGAAACCCGAAGACGCCTCAAAGCGCGCGTCACCAAAGTGTACGACGGGGCGAGCTTTCAACTCGGCGGCGGGCTGCGCTCGGCGCTCATCGGCGTGGCCGCCCCCGCGCCCGGCGCGCCGGGCGCCGAGCAGGCCCTCGCGTACCTGAAGCGCCTCATCGGGAACAGGACGGTGAGCCTCGAGATCGACGAAAAGCCCGTGGACGGCTCCGGGCAGACGCTTTATTACGTCTTCCTCGAAGAAGGCGGCCACGTGAACGAGCTCATGGTGCTGCGGGGCCTGGGCCGCGCCCTCGTGAAACACCCCAACGTGCGCTACCGGGAGAAACTCATTGAGGCCGAAAACCTCGCCAAAAGGTATCGCCGCGGCGTGTGGGGCAACGAATTCGACCCGCGGGATCCGATTGACAGGTAGGTTTCATGGGGGGACCATCGCCTCCCCTTTGAGAAGTTTTTGGGCAGCCCCGGGGAGGGATTGCCGGGGTGCGTAGGGGCGGACCCGTGTGTCCGCCCGGTGGTTTGAATTGGCTTACGAATGAGCTCGATTCGTCAGAATCAAAATTCTCTTGATTCGTCTTGTGGTGTCACTGTTGTAAAAGACCTAGCCGTCGCCCGCGACCCCATCTTCGCCGGACACGACGAGACGGACCTGAGGCGGGAGGTGGTGTATCCTGGGGTGAGGAGGTTTGTGTGAGTGGGCGATAATTTAACGAAAGCTCTTGACGAAAAAGCGAACACCCACTAGGATGGGTGCTACGAGGTATTCCACGCCCGCACGAGACCCCGAACGATAAAAAAGCGTCATGAAATACTCCAAGTGGTTTTGATGCTGAACCCATCGCACTGAATGAATCCGAAGGACGTGAAACGCAGAAGTTGATCGACAGCAGGCGGATAGTGAAGAGAGCGAACCGGAGGCGGAAACAAGGGAGCGTCCCCTCTATCAGGAGTATTCGGATTACTTGGCGGAAAGCCGAAGTCTTTAGCCGTGGCAATAAACAATGCGGAAGGGAATGATTATATGAGCACGGGTAACAACGGGTATAATGGATACCTCTCCTGCGATGCCAATGGCGCAAAAGAGAAGGGAGCTTACTATACCCCTGACCCGGTAGTACGTAGTCTGCTTTGTTGGGCTGTCAGAAATTCTGATGATCGCCTGCTGGATCCATCTTGCGGGGATGGACGCTTCATCGCCGGCCATCCCAATAGTGTCGGTATCGAACTAGACCCATTTGCCACTCCCGCCGCCATACATCGCGCGCCAAAAGCGATGGTTCACGAGGGTGATTTTTTTGAATGGGCTAAGAACACCGAAGAGCGTTTCGAATGCGCCGCCGGGAATCCCCCCTTCATCCGCTATCAGCGATTCAAAGGCGTTCAACGTCAAAGGGCCATAGCTCTTTGCGCCGAGCTAGGTGCCACCTTCTCGAGGCTAACCTCTTCCTGGCCGCTTTTCCTGGTCGTTACAGCCCACCTCCTGCATCGTGGCGGGCGCATGGCCTTCGTTGTTCCGGCCGAGATCGGACATGCGCCGTATAGCGCTCCGCTGATCGAATATCTGGCGGAACATTTCGACCACCTGCAGATCGTCGCAGTTAGAAAAAAGCTTTTCCCTGAACTATCGGAGGACTGCTGGCTTCTCTACGCTGACGGCAAGGGTGGGTCCACTAGCCATATAAAACTGAGTGCTCAGGAACAGTTTGTTTTCCATGAAATGCCGCCAACCGGAACAACGAGCGTAAATGTGGAAACTTGGCGCAACTCATGGAACAAGCGCCTGCGGCCCTTTCTGTTGCCCGTTGCGGCCCGAAATCTATACGAGCGACTCGCGTCAGATGAGAACAGCTTACGATTTCGTGAATTTGCGCAAGTCAATATCGGCTATGTTTCGGGCGCAAATGACTTTTTCCACCTGCGCCCGTCCGAAGTCGAGAAACTTCGTATTCCGAATAGCTGTTTGCAAACGACAGTGCGAAACGCACGTTCCTTGCCACCTGTACAGGTTAATACGTCCGCAGTAAGCCGATGGCTCCGGGAGGATCGAAAAACGTTGCTTTTACGCCTGAGGAAAGAAGAAAAACTCCCCGAATCCGTGCTGGCATATCTGCGCACTTCGCAAGCTATGCAGGCCGCTGAAGCATACAAGTGTCGAACACGCAATCCATGGTACGTAGTCCCGGACGTCAAAATTCCCGATTTCTTCCTTAGCTATATGTCCGGGCGACGGGTCTCCTTTGTGCAGAATGCGGCACGCTGCACGTGCACGAATTCACTTCATGCAGTCTTGCTTAAGGATAAAGCGATGTTGCCACGTATCCAGGCGGCGCTTCGCTCAGGTGTCTTCCAGTTTAGCTGTGAAATCGAAGGTCATCCTTTAGGCGGAGGCATGTTGAAGCTGGAACCCCGAGAAGCGGGTAATATCCTGATCCCACCTGAAACGGCGCTTTCAGAGGGTGTAAAAAAAGTTGCTCAAGACGGCATTGCCGCGCTTCAGGCTTGGAGGCACTATGAAGCGGCTTGAAGAGTTCACGAAGAAGGACTGGCAAGTCTGTCACTGGCTCGGGACCAAAGAAACTTTCCATCATCTCGCCACATCCAAGGAGAAGACGCAAAGTCAGAATATCGTGAAGCCGCTCCATTGGTATGTCGCCTGCCGTCTGGTCATTGAAGGGGGGTTTCAGCCCGATGAAATAAAACCCCACCCGCCGTTCAAGGCCGTCAAGAAGGGCAAGAGCCATCTCTTGCACTTCGATCCGGATGCGGCAAGCGGTAGTGAGGCGACTGTATTAGGTGGTCTGAAAACCAAAGGTGTAGACGTGGTCGTGGAAAAACCCGGCATTGGCCCCGCCATTGCTATCTCCTGCAAAACCACCGGCAAGGCGTTTCGCAATCTAACCAACCGAATGGAGGAAGCGGTTGGTGAATGCACGAATCTGCACATGACCTACGCTGCGCTCGTAATCGGATTCTTCTCGGTGCTTCGAGCGCATCGCGCCGGAAACGATCCTGCTCTCGCCGACAATGACGTAGTATTACAGAAAGACGGAAATCCGGTGGACGGAATTGTCCGCTATCACGAAGCATTCAGGCAACTGGAGGGGCGCACCGACTTGCGCAATACGATCAGCAAATACGAAGCGGTCAGCCTCGCTTTGGTGGAAACGAGCGGCCCGGATACCGGAGAATTACTCGACACTTTCCCGCCGAAGGAGAGCCCATTACGCTTCGAACGATTCTTCGAGACAATTTACCGTCGGTATGACGAGCGGTTTGTATTTGCGGCACCAATTTTAGCCACGCGCAACGTAACGCCCCGTGTTGAATGGGACTCGAATTCGCCTTTGTTCAACGGCGACTTGCTGATGCAACTCAGAGAAGCACCCCAACTCGATTATGAGCCTCGCATTTCTACCAGAGCATGAAATTTGTATAAGTTGTTGTAGTGTATACCCCACATTTCTGTTCTCAATCGACTTTCCCACGCATTTCCCCGCATTTGCCGTACCTCATCGAATCGGGGATTCCGCTATCGTGCGCGCGGCGCGGGAAAACGATTTCCAGCGCATAGGTCAGTATTAAACTGCAAAGTGAGAGGGCTTTCTCATGAAATCGGGTATCTGGGCGAGAATAGTGGCGGCGATTGCCGCATACGCTGCCGGAATGACCCATCCGTCTTCAAAAGGAGGCGGGCAGCTCGCGAGCTGCCCCTACAAAAGCGTATGCCTGCTCCTCTTGCTCCGGTTCGATTCCCGCCGGGGAGGCGCGCTCATGAGATTGGGAATGACGAGGGAAATGAAAATAATCATATTTCCCGAAAAATTCGATAAATTCACGGGGTTTTTCGATAAATTCCTGAAAAATACTTCTCTTGCAAATGGTTGTAATCAAAAGGGTTATTATATAAATCTGAGCGTATCGCACTCAGATTCAGGGCCAAAAAAAGTTTTTCGGCTGCCGCGCATTTGCCCGCAACTGCCCGCGTTTGCGCGCTATGCGCCGCCGGCCTCTATCTCTCCCTTGGGCGCGTCTCCTCCACTCGGCGCCTTGTCCACGAAGGGCTTGAGCAGGTCGAGCGGCAGGGGGAAGACGATGGTGGAGTTGTTCTCGGTGGCGACTTCGGAGAGCGTCTGCAGGAAGCGGAGCTGGAGCGCGCCCGGGGCGGTGGCGATGGTGGCGGCGGCTTCTGAGAGCCGCTCGCTCGCCTGGTATTCGCCCTCGGCGTGGATGACCTTGGCGCGGCGCTCGCGCTCGGCCTCGGCCTGGCGGGCGATGGCGCGCTGCATCTCGCCGGGAAGGTCCACGTGCTTGAGCTCCACGTTGGTGACCTTGATGCCCCAGGGGTCGGTGGCGTGGTCGAGGAGCTCCTGGAGCTGGGAGTTGATCTTCTCGCGCTCCGAGAGCAGATCGTCGAGCTCCATCTGGCCCAGGACGCTCCGGAGCGTCGTCTGGCTCAACTGGCCCGTGGCGTAGAGGAAATCCTCCACCTCGATGACGGCGCGCTCGGGCGTCAGCACGCGGAAGTAGACCACGGCGTTCACCTTCACCGACACGTTGTCCTTCGTGACGATATCCTGGGGCGGCACGTCCATCGTCACCAGCCGCAGGCCCACGCGGGTCATGCGGTCGATCACCGGCAACACGATGATGAGGCCCGGCCCCTTGGTGGAATGGAAACGCCCCAGGCGGAAGATGACGCCGCGCTCGTATTCGTTCAGCACGCGGATGGCGCTCGCCAGGAACAACAGGACGATGATAGCGGCGATTATCAAGCTCCAATTCATTTATCCACCCTCCTTCTCGACGCGGAGCCTGAGGCCCTCCACCGAGACCACGCGGACTTTGTCGCCGACTTCCAAAGGTTCGCCGGAGTCCGCCATCCATATCTCGCCGTGCACCCGAACCTGGGCCGGCGACCCTTCCCCGGGCGAGGCGCTCACGACGCCGGACTGGTCGAGCATCCCCTCCGAACCCGAGACCGGACGCACCCGCTGGGCGCGGAAGCCCATCCCCACGAGCCAGACGAAGAACATGGCCGTCGCGGCGACCGCGGGCAGAATCACCTTCAGGCTGATTTGAAGATAAGGGTCCGGAGAGTCGATGAGCATGACGGACCCCAGCGTCATGGCGATGATTCCGCCGATGGTCAGACCCCCGTAGCTGACCACCTGGATCTCCAGCAGAAACATGATGACGGCAAGTCCCATCAAGAGAAGCCCCACGTAGTTCACCGGCAGGACTTTCAGGGCATAGAGCGCCAGGAGGAGGCTGATGGCCCCCACCACGCCGGGCAGGATGGAGCCGGGGTTCGAGAGTTCGAAGAACAGCCCGTACATCCCCAGAAGCATCAGGATATAGGCGATGTTGGGGTCGCTCAAAAGGGTGAGCACTTTCTGGCGCAGGCTTCGCTCGAGCACGATCTGCGCAGCGCCTTTTGTCGAAAGAGTGACGGTGTCGCCGCTCGCGAGCTTTATCTTTTTCCCGTGAACCGCCAGGAGAAGCGACCGCACGTCCGCCGCCACCAGATCGATGACCTTTTGCTTCAGGGCTTCGGCCTCATCCACGGATATCGCCTCGCGGACCGCGCTCTCCGCCCATTCGATGTTGCGCCCGGTGCGCGAAGCCACCGCCCGCGCGAAAGCGGCCACGTCGTTCATCGCCTTTTTGCGCATGTCGCCCTGAATCTGCTTTCCGCCCCCCGAAACGGGAGAAGCCGCGCCGATGTTCGTACCCGGCGCCATGGCGGCGATGTGGGCCGACATGGTGATGAACGTGCCCGCGGATGCGGCCCGCGCCCCTCCCGGGGCGACGTATACCGCCACGGGCACGCTTGCGCCGAAAATCGCCTTCACGATGTCGCGCGTGCTGGTAACCAGACCACCAGGGGTATCCAGACGAATAACGAGAAGCTGCGCCTGC
>WTGD01000240.1 GCA_011523725.1 Nitrospinota bacterium | reverse complement strand
TGGGGCTTGCGGAAACCACCCCGGGGCCGTTGATCCTGGTGACGGAGTTCGTCGGCTATGTCGCGGCATACCGGGCGGGCGGGGTGAGCATGGGAATCGCCGGCGCGCTGGTCACGCTCTGGGTCACGTTCGCGCCCTGTTTCCTGTGGATATTCGCGGGCGCGCCCTATATCGAGCGACTCACCGCCCAGCCTCGGCTGAAGGGCGCCCTGGAGTCGATAACGGCGGCGGTGGTGGGCGTCATCCTCAACCTCTCCATCTGGTTCAGTCTGCACGTCCTGTTCACCGAACTGCCTACCGTGCAGCTCGGCCCGGTCAAGCTCCTGACGCCGGTTTGGGGTTCCCTGGACTGGCGGGTTCTCCTCGTCGTCGCCGTGAGCGCGATCATGCTCCTGTGGCGGCGCGAGTCTCTCATGAGAACCCTGGGCGTCGCGGCGCTGATGGGTCTTGGATTCGCCGCGGTGGATCACTTCGCCGGATAGCGGAACGAAGAGATGGTGCTCCCGCCCCGACGTTATTCCGGCATCATCGCCACTCGTTTTGCAGGGGCTGTCGTAGGGGCCGCATATATGCGGCCCAGCCTTTCGCATTCACGAAGCGGGTCGCATGTATGCGACCCCTACACGCAAACCCTGCCTTTACCAGCGGGGGTTCGCTGATCATTCCGGCGATAGCCGGAATGACGGGCAAAACCGCACCACCTCGTAGGGGCGGCCCCCCGAGGCCGCCCTTATCGGATTGCCCTTCCCCGTGGTTGCTCTACACAGGGACAGGCACGGGGGCCTGTCCCTACCATCGAAACGCCGACGGATGGGAAATCACGTCTCCGGGTCAAACAGGCGGATTCGCTCCCGCCGCAATATCCATCCCGAATGGCCCCCGCATCTGGATCAGGAGGCGCAAGACCGCTATAATCGCCGCGTTCACCGATAAAACAACCCAATTTTCATGGCGGCCGCTCGCGCCGCCTGCACTCAAACATCTTGGATGAGCCGAGGAGAAAGACGGAATGAGCGATTACAAGACCGAAGACAGGGACGGAATGCGCATCGACTGGGACGTGCCCATTCCCATGGAAGACGGCGTCGTCCTGCGCTGCGACGTCTACCGCCCCCAGGACGATGAGGGGAAATACCCCGTCATCCTGACGTACGGCCCCTACGGGAAATACCTGCACTTCGAGGATCTCTATGAGACCTGCTGGACGCGCATGGTCGAGCAACACCCCGACGTGCCCGCAGGCTCCACCAACAAGTACCAGAACTGGGAGGTCGTGGACCCGGAGAAATGGGTGCCGGACGGCTACGTCTGCATCCGCGTGGATTCGCGCGGGGCGGGCCGCTCACCGGGCGTCATCGACATCTGGTCGGCGCGCGAGGCGCAGGATCTGTACGAGTGCATCGAATGGGCGGCGGTGCAGCCCTGGAGCACGGGAAAGATCGGGCTGAACGGCATCTCCTATTACGGCATGAACCAGTGGCAGGTGGGCATGCTCCAGCCGCCCCACCTCGCCGCCATGTGCGTCTGGGAGGGCGCGGCCGATTATTACCGCGAGATGGCCCACCACGGCGGCATCTTCTGCAACGGCTTCGCGCGCAACTGGTCCGAGATGCAGGTCTACACCGTCCAGCACGGCCTCGGTACGCGCGGCTTCAAGAGCCGCTTCACGGGCGACTGGGTATCCGGCCCTATTACCCTCACCGAGGAGGAACTCGGAGCGAACCGAAACGATTTCGGCGAGGATTGCTTCTCCCACAAGCTCAGCACGGATGAATACTGGCAGTCACGGATGCCGGACTTCAGCAAAATCCAGGCGCCGCTCCTGTCTTCGGCCAACTGGGGCGGACAGGGCCTCCACCCGCGCGGGAACTTCGAGGGTTTTCTCGAAACCGGATGCGAGGAGAAATGGCTCGAGGTCCACGGCATCGAGCACTGGACGGAGTTTTATACCGACTACGGCGTTAACATGCAGAAAAAATTCTTCGGCCACTACCTGAAGGGCGAGGACACCGGCTGGCCGGACCAGCCCCGCGTGCTGCTCCAGGTGCGGCATCCGGGCGAGCGCTTCGTCGAGCGGCACGAGAACGAATGGCCGCTGGCGCGCACGCAGTGGACGAAATTTTATCTCAACGCGAACAGCCACTTGCTGGAAGACGCACCCGTCGCCGAAGCGGCGACCACCACCTACGCCGGCTTCAGCGAGGGCGTCACCTTCATTACGCCGCCGATATCCCGGGAAACCGAGGTCACCGGCCCCATCGCGGCCAAACTTTTCGTGTCGTCCGAAACGAAGGATGCGGATATGTTCCTCGTCGTGCGCGTGTTCACGCCGGACATGGAAGAGGTCGTCTTCCAGGGCGCGCTCGACCCGCACACGCCCATCGCGCAGGGCTGGCTGAGAGCCTCCCACCGAAAACTCGATCCCGAAAAAACCCTCCCCTACAGGCCCTATCACACCCACGATGAGGAACAGCCCCTGACGCCGGGCGAGGTCTATGAACTCGACATCGAGGTATGGCCGACCTGCATCGTGATTCCCGAGGGCTACCGGGTCGCCTTCACGGTGCGCGGCAAGGACTACGTGTACCCCGGCGGTTCGGGCGGCGGCCTTTCCAACATGAAAAACGAGTTCACGGGCTGCGGCTGCTTCATCCACAACGATCCCAAGGACAGGCCACCCGAGGTATTCGGCAAGAACGTGACGCTCCACTGCGGCGGGGAGCACGAGGCCTACGTGATGCTGCCGGTGATTCCCGAGAAATAGGGCGGAAGATGAAACTTACCCCTGACGAGATGAGGTGAACATGAGCGACATCGACCTGAGCACGGACCCGCAATACCGAACCGAAAAACGCCACGGCTTTCTCATCGAATGGGACGTCCCCATCAAGATGGAAGACGGCCTGGTGCTGCGGGCGAACGTCTACCGCCCGGATGACGACGGCGAATACCCCGTCATCCTGAGCTACGGCCCATACGCGAAGGACCTCGCCTGGCAGGACGGCTACGAGACGGTCTGGGAGATTTTCTCCAAGGATCATCCCGACGCCGTCGCGGGTTCCTCGAACATCCACCAGAGCTGGGAGGTGGTGGACCCCGAGAAATGGGTGCCCGACGGCTACATCTGCGTCCGCGTGGATTCTCGCGGTGCGGGCCGCTCGCCGGGCTATATCGACCACTTCTCCCCCCGCGAAACGAAAGATTTCGCCATCTGCATCGGATGGGCGTGCGCACAATCCTGGTCGAACGGCAAGGTGGGCCTCACGGGCATATCGTATTACGCCATCAACCAGTGGCACGTGGCGGGTCTGCAGCCCAAGCACTTGGAAGCCATGTGCGTCTGGGAGGGCGCGGCGGATTTCTACCGCGACATGAGTCACCAGGGCGGCATTCTCACCACGTTTCTCACGAACTGGTACGACATGCAGGTCAAGTCCGTGCAGTACGGCCTGGGCGAGAACGGCCCCAAGAGCCGCGTCCACGGCGGGCTCGTCTGCGGTCCCGAGACCCTGAGCGAAGAAGAACTCGCCAGGAACCGCTCGGACTTCGGGGGCGACGTCCTGGAGCGTCCGCTGGACGGCGAGTGGTACCGCGACCGCTCCGCCCACTGGGAGAAGATAAAAACGCCCTTCATCTCGGCGGCGAGTTGGGGCGGGCAGGGCCTGCATCCGAGGGGGAACTACGAGGGCTTCATGCGCGCGGCCTCCACGGAGAAATGGCTCGAAGTCCACGGACTCGAGCACTGGACGGAGTTCTACACCCCCTACGGGGAAAAGCTCCAGAAGCAGTTTTTCGGCCACTACCTGAAAGGCGAGGACACCGGCTGGATGGAGAAGCCGCCCGTCATGCTGAAAGTCCGCCACGTGGGCGAGAAATTTGTCGAGCGCGGCGAGAACGAGTGGCCGCTCGCGCGCACGCAGTGGACGAAGTTCTATCTCGACCCGGCCCACATGAACCTGAGTTCCGCGCCGCTCGACACCGAGCAGACCATCACCTACGGAGGCTTCAGCGACGGCGTGACCTTCATGCTGCCGCCATTCGACGAGGAGACGGAGATAACGGGCCCCATGGCTTCGAAACTCTTCGTCTCCTCCGAAACCCAGGATGCGGACTTATTTCTGGTCCTGCGCCTGTTCACGCCCGACATGAAGGAGATCACCTTCCAGGGCACGCTCGACCCGAACACGCCCATCGCGCAGGGCTGGCTCAGAGCCTCGCACCGAAAGCTCGTGCCCGAGCTGTCGACCGAGTGGAAGCCCTACCAGGCGCATGACGAGAAGCAATACCTGAACCCCGGCGAGATATACGAGCTCGACATCGAGGTCTGGCCCACCTGCATCGTGGTGCCCCCGGGCTACAGGCTGGCATTGAGCGTGCGCGGCAAGGACTACGAATACAGCTGCGTCACCACGCACAAGCTCTCGAACATGAAGAACGTGTTCAGAGGCTGCGGACCGTTCCTGCACGACGACCCCACGGACAGGCCCGAGGAGATATTCGGCAAGAACGTGACGCTCCACTGCGGACCCGAGCATGCGTCCTACATCATGCTGCCCGTGATACCGGAGAAGTAGGAGAACTTGTAGGGGCTGTTGAAAAAGCCCCCCTGACAAGGGGGGTTGGGGGGTTGAACCCGACCGGAGAGGGAGGGATCAACAGCAAGGAGGCATGAGGAGTTCGGAGGAAATCATGCTTCACTCGCCCTCCCTCGGCTTGAAAACCAACCCCCCTACCCCCCTTAACAGGGGGGCAAAAGCGATACCCCCTACGAGGGGTTTTTCAGTAACCCCTTGTAGTTCGCGACCTGTCCCTACGGGTTTCGATATAGGGGCGGACCTGCGTGTCCGCCCCGCCCTTGCCATGAAACCGCGTTTTCGCCTAGAATCCCGCGTTCTGTCTCATCGTTTTCATACGTCTTTGTTTTGGGAAGGAATTATTCGGAACATGTCCGCCCGCATCGGCGTCATCCATGCGACCCGCGTCGCGGTATCGCCCATCGAAGCCGCGTTCGAAAACCACTGGCCCGAAGTCGAAGTCGTCCAACTCATCGACGAAGCCCTGTCCCGTGATCTGGATCGGATCGGTCATCTCACGCCCGCAATCAGCGAGCGCGTGGAAAGCCTCGCCGCGTTCGCGCACCGGGGCGGCGCGCAGGCGATTCTCTACTCATGCTCGGCCTTCGGCCCGGCGATAGAGGCCGTACAGGCGATGCTCCCGGTTCCCGTCCTGAAACCCAACCAGGCGATGCTGGATGAGGCCCTGGCGCTTGGAAGCTGCATCCACGTCCTCTCCACGTTCCGGCCGTCGGGCCCTTCGATAAGGCGTGAGCTCGAAGCCCTGGCCGCGCAAAGAAAACTCGATCTCACAATCGACGACTCCTACGTACCGGGCGCGCTCGACGCGCTTCATGCGGGCGACGGGGACACCCATGATGCGCTCATTGCGGAAGCCGCCGCCGGCGCCCAAGCCGACGTCGTCGTGCTCGCCCAGTTCTCCATGGCGCGCGCGCTGTATGAGGTCTCCCGCCGCGTTGACGCGAAGGTGCTCAGCAGCCCCGAGAGCGCCGTGCTCACGCTTAAGCGGATGATGCGCGCGCCCGTGAACGGGCACGCGCAGGCTACGAACGGGGCGGCGGCCACCTCCGCGCACAATATGTCTGGGTCGTAGGGACAGGTCGCAACCTGCGGGGCGGCCCCGAGAAGGGACCGCCACTACCGGCTTCTTCTGCACATAATTCTTTACAATTTCCCCGGCCATTACTTTGGTGATCTGCTCCCGTAGCCGGACAGGCGTAGGGGCCTGTCCAGGGCCCCCCGTGGCCGCCCGTATCGGATATGTCCATCCCCGTGGTTGCGCTCCTCAGGGACAGGGGCCTGTCCCTACAAAGACGCAATCCTCTCTCCCCGCTCGTAACCGCTCTACCTTGCTCCACTTTCCCCGCCGGTGGATAATGGCGTTTTCTCTTACCCTGAGTTATCCACTTGTTCGAAACTCTCCATCCCAACCTGATGGCGCTTCTCTCGGCCTTTTTCATCTCGGTCGCCAGAACGCTCTACCGGGGCGCGCTCATGAGCCTGAGCCCGCTCGTGACGACGGTGGTCGCGACCATCATCACCACCATCTTCGCGCTCGGCCTCTACGCGGTGGGCGAGGGACTCGACCACTGGCCGCTCTACGGAATCCTGTGGTTCGCGCTCGTGGGCGCGGTCGGCGGGCTGGGCGGGCGCTACATGGGGATGATATCCATCAAGCTCGTGGGGCTGGCCCGCACGCCCATCCTGACGCAGACCGGCCTCATCTGGTCCTCGGGCCTCGCCGTGCTTCTCTTGGGCGAGAAGCTCACCTCACTCGTCGCGGCCGGGACGCTGGCCATCATGGCGGGAGGCGTCCTCCTGCTGTACGACAAGAAAACCACCCAGAGGCGCATCCCCCTCGCCTACTACCTCATCCCCGTCGCGGGGGCGGCGTTTGCGAGCGTCTCCCACATCGTGAGGAAATACGGCTTCGTCCACATCCCCTCGGTCACGCTGGGGATGGGCGTCTCGAACATGACGACGCTCACCCTCCTGCTCGCCAGCGCCTTTTTCTTCCCGGCGCTCCAGATGAAAAGCAGCCCCTTCACCCGCCGCTCGCTCCTCATCACGGCCCTGGGCGCGACGTGCAACTTCCTGGCCGCGTTCTTCTTCTGGTGGGCGATCAAGGACGGCGAGGTCATCCAGGTCGTCCCCATCAACCGGCTCTCCATCCTGATCG
>WTGD01000439.1 GCA_011523725.1 Nitrospinota bacterium | reverse complement strand
GCTTCGTGCCGATACGGGTGGAAATCACCGTGCGCGGCTCGAAGATGCGCGTGGACTACACCGGCTCGGCCCCGCAGACGCAGGGCAGCGTGAACGCGGTGGAGTCCATCGCCCGCACGGCGGCCTACTACGCCCTGCGCTGCCTGGTGCCCTACGACATCCCGAACAACTCGGGCTGCATGGACCCCATCGAGGTCATCGCGCCCCCGGGTACGGTGGTGAACGCCGAGTTTCCCGCCGCCGTCGCCGGGGGAAACGTGGAGACGAGCCAGCGAATGGTGGACGTGATACTCGGCGCGCTCGCCAAGGCCTGTCCCGGCAAGATACCCGCCGCCTCCTGCGGCACGATGAACAACCTCACGGTGGGGGGCATGGACCACCGCGCAGGCCCCCGGCAGGGCCGTCCGTACGCCTACTACGAGACCACGGGCGGCGGCATGGGCGGGGGGCCGTGGGGCGACGGAGAAGACGCCATCCACACCCATTTGACCAACACGCTCAACACGCCGATCGAAGCGCTCGAACACGCCTATCCGTTCCGCGTGAGCCGCTACACCGTCCGGCGGGGCAGCGGCGGTGCGGGAAAACATCGCGGCGGCGACGGCATCATCCGCGAGATCGAACTCCTGGGCGACGCCACCGTCTCGTTCATGACGGAGAGGCGCGAGAAGCCTCCCTGGCCCCTGAACGGCGGAGAGCCGGGCATGAAGGGCAGGAATTCGCTCATCCAGGCGGATGAAACGCAGGAATTCTCCGGCAAGGCGCGCCTCTCGGCGAAGCGCGGGGACAGGATACGCCTGGAAACGCCCGGCGGAGGCGGCTGGGGGAGGAAGGCTTGAGCGGGTTCTTCCGATTCAGAAAGTTTTCAACTCGAAGCCTGATCCATAAGAGGCTGTTGAAAAAGCCCTCTGAAGGCGCATGTTTTGAAGTTCACTCCCCCCTTGAGGGGGAGTCAGTGAGTTGAGGGCATAAGCCCGAAAACGAACTGGTGGGGGGTATTACTCGGAATGGCGATAAAACGCGTTTTACCCCCCACCGAATCGGCCTTCGTCCAAAGGACTCGGCCTCTTCGACTCCCCCTCAAGGGGGGAGTGAAAATTAGCGCGCTCCTTCTGTGGTATTTTTCAACACCTCCATAAACATCAGGAAAACCCGGAGCCGGTGGTAGCGGCCGGCGGAATTTCCCGGAACGATTTTGCCCTTTGTCCTTTTCTTTTATAAGATGAATGAGGTTGAATGATATTTCATCTTACACGTGGCTGTGCCCGTCCTTGCGGGCCGGCCTTTCTTTGTTGATGCGCATGGGAGGAGCGTCCGATGCCCGGTGAGCGATTCGTCTATCTCAATGGTGAGATCATAGAAGAGAAGAGCGCCAGGATATCGCCCTTCGATCGCGGTTTCCTCTGGGGCGACGGGGTGTACGAGGTCACCCCGTGTTTCGATGGAAAGCTCTATCGGCTCGACGACCATATCGATCGCCTCTATCGCTCGCTCAAGTACGTCCGCATCGACGTCGGTATCAGCCAGGCGGAAATGAAGCAGGCGACGCTGGCCACCCTGGAGTCGAACCTGTGCCGATTGGAGGAGGGCGCCATGTACCGGGTCGGCCATTGGGTGACCCGCGGATATGACGACCCCTCCATGGCGGCGGGCGCGGCGGGGCCCGCATCGGTGTTCATATTCTGGCGGCCCGTGAACGTCGCGTCCTTCGCGGAGCGGTACCTGAACGGCGTGCGCCTGGCGATAACGCCTACGAGGCGCAACCCGCCCGAGTGCATCGAGACGAGAGCCAAGGTGACGAGCAAGATGAACCAGATTCTGGCGGAACTCGACGCCGCCGCGTCCGGCTCGCTATCCTTGATGCTCGACGTGCGCGGGAACGTGGCGGAGAACTCGAGCGCCAATTTCTTCATGGTGAAGGACGGCGCGCTCTGGACGCCGCACGAGAGGAACATATTGCAGGGAGTAACGCGCATTGCGGTGTTCGAGCTGGCCGCGCGCCTGGGTATCGCCGTCGAGGAAAGAGACATCACTACATACGATCTGGCGCAGGCGGAAGAGTATTTCATCACCTCGAGCGCGATATGCGCCATGCCGGTGCGCGAGATCGACAGTTTCCGGCCGAGCGCGCCGGTTCCGGGGCCGGTCACGCAACGCCTGATCGATGCGTTCGTCGAAGATACGGGGTATGACTTTCGCGAGCAGGTGAAGGAAAAAATGACGGAAGGCGCCTGAGGCGCGTTTTTTGATTATCTGAAATGCCGGATGAGGAAGAGATGCCGTACTACATCACCAAAGCGAGCCTCGAGGGTTTGAGGCAGAAGGTCGAACAGATTCAATATCGCCTGAAGCACGAGGTCTCCAAGGAAATCGGCAAGGCGGCGAGCCTGGGCGATTTGAGCGAGAACGCCGAGTGGGAGGCGGCCATCGAGCTGCAGGGCAACCTCAAGAACGAGGTGAGCCGGATCATGGACAAGATCCGCGAAGCGAGCGTCATCGAGGAACTCCCCATCTCGGGCGATAAGGTCACCATCGGCACGCGAGTTACGCTCTTCGACCTGGATAAGAACGAGGAGCTTACCTACAAGATACTGGGCGAGGAGGAAAGCGACCTCCCGAATGGCGTTATCTCCTTCAGCGCGCCGCTCTCGCGCGGGCTGATGCAGAAAGAACCGGGCGACGAGGTGGCGGTGCAGTTGCCCGGCGGCGTGAGAAACTTCGAGATCGTGGACGTAGAAAAAATCGAATTTTCCTGATTTTTATGAGACGACTCGATATCGGCGACAGGCTGCTTGCGTACCTCGTCTTCGCGGCGGCGGTCGTTCTGGTCACCTTCTTCGCGTTTCAGCACGAATTACCGCGTGAATGGCATCTGCCGGGTTCGCCGACGCTTTATCTGTTCGGCGTCGCGGGGACGCTCCTCTTGTGCGTCTCCGTGGTGTTCGTGATCACGAAACGAACGGGGGCGGGCGGCTCGCCCCTCGGCTGGTTCTCCGCCCATGTGGTGACGGCCACCCTGGGCGGCGTGCTGGTCACTATCCACTCGGCCGGATATCTTCGCTATGCGCCGGCGCTGCTGCTCGTTGCGCTTTTACTGCTGGTCATTTTGGGCGTCTGGGCGCGCGTCCGCCTCTCGAAAGACATGGCGGCCACGTTCGCCACCAGGGAAGAATCCTTTTCCCCGCCCGGTCCCGAAAACCGCGAACGCCTGGCCCGGCTCATCGAAGAAAAGGAATCCCTGTTGTCGAGGCTCGAACCGGAAGCGGAGGAGGGCACCTTTTCCCCCAGGCTCAAGCATTGGCTCACGCGGCCGCGGCTCACGCTCGCCTACGCCCGGCTGATAAGCCGGGAAAACAGGCTGTTGGGCGTGCGCTCCGGCGTATCTCCCGCGCAGGCGTATTGGCGCGTCGTTCACATCGTTTTGGCGTTTCTCTTCATTCTCGGTATTGTGGGGCATGTCGTCACCGTCACCTTTTTCGCCGGTTATGTCTCCGGCGGCGAGGAGATATACTGGTGGCACCTGACGAAGTGATAATCCGCGCGTCTTCAAGGAGCGAATCTTGAGCAAGCTGGCCTTGATGATCGATCTGGAGCGGTGCTTCGGCTGCAAGAGCTGTGAGGCGGCCTGCAAGCAGGAGCACAGGCTGGGTCCCGGCCAATACCGGAACAAGGTCGTCTGGCTGGGGGACGCCTCCACGGGCGCGCCCGATTTCCTCACGCTCACCTGCCAGCACTGCGAGCGCCCCGCCTGCCTGAGGGCCTGTCCCGTCCATCCCAAGGCGATCACGAAAGACCCCGATACCGGCGTGGTGGAGGTGCATGAGGCGCTTTGCACGGGTTGCGGGGAATGCGTCATGGCGTGCCCCTACAGCGCGATGGGCTATGACGCCCAGGGACATCATTCGGTGAAGTGCGACCTGTGCCCCGACAGGCGCGAGAAGGGCTTGGAGCCCGCCTGCGCGGAAATCTGTCCGGGCTTCGCCATCTCGTTCGGGGAGCGGGAGAACCTTCTCGAAAAAGCACATGAAGAGGATCGGCGTCTTCGGGATCACGATCATTTCCTCCTGAAGCCGCAGACGATATATCTCGAAAAAATCGCGAGAGAAAACGGCCGCTCAAACGGCGCGGATGGCCTGGTTTCGCATGAAAAACCGAGCCGGCCCCGGTTCGTGGAATCCCCGCAAGCGAATGGCGTTTTCGAGGAGAAAGGCCCCGCTTTCCCCTACCTGCACGACAAAAAGGCGCTCCAGGCGGACCGCGTCGTGCCGGGGGGATGTAATTTCTGTTTCAACTGCTGCACCGCCAAGTTCCATTTCCAGGGTGATAAGCTCATCAACGTGACGGGGAACGATGAGGACCCCGTCCTGAACGGAAAAATCTGCCCCAAGGCGCAGTTCACGCTTCAGCTCCATCACAACGAACACCGCCTCGAGTACCCTCTCAAGCGCGTCGGCCGCCGGGGCGAAAATAAATTCGAGCGCATCACCTGGGATCAGGCGCTCGATGAGATCGCCGCGAAACTCGAAGTCCTGAGAGAACGGTGGGGCACCGAGGCGCTGGCGATGTTCGTGGGCACCCGCACGGGACTGATTACGCAGAAAGGCTATGCGCGGCTGTTCAGCCAGATGTGGGGCACGCCCAACCTGCAGGGGACGGACCCGTTCTGTGCGGCGGGCAAGGTGGTCGCCTACGAGGTAACGCACGGGATCAACGGAAACGGGAACAGCTACACGCCCGGGGACATCGGCAGCGCCGGCATGTATCTCTACGTCGGGGACAACCAGGCGGAGACGCGGCCGGTCTACTTCGGCAAGGTGAACGACTGGCGCATCAGGAACAAGACGAAGATGGTGGTGGTGGACCCGAGGTATACCGCCACGGCGAGCAAGGCGGATAAATGGCTCGCCATCCGCCCGGGCACCGACATGGCGCTCGGCCTCGCCATGGCGCACCATATCTTCTCGGAAGACCTGCACGATGCGCGTTTCTGCGAGGAGTGGGTGCTGGGCTGGGAGCGCTGGCGCGATTTCATATTCGAAAAAGGATATACCCCCGATTGGGCGGAGGACGTCACGGGCATAGCAGCGGAGGATATCCGCGCGCTTGCCGGGGACGTGGCCCGGGCGGACGGCTGCGTCATCTTCGGGAGCCGGGGACTCAACCAGCACACCAACTCGGTGCAGACGAACCGGGCGTTCATGTTCGTCGCGGCGATAACGGGGAACTGGGGCCGCAAGGGCGGCGCCTACGTGAACATGACGGCGGGTCCGCCCATCGCCGCCAACGCGCCGGAGCACAGAAGGGCGAAAATCGGGAAGCCGATGGTGCGCAGGAGCCCGGCGGGCTGGCTGAGCGCCATGCGGGAGGGCAAGCCGTATCCCATCAAGGGTCTCATCACGTGCAACAACCCGCTCGCGCAATGGCCGGGCCAGGACGATGCGCGCGCGGCCTTCCAGGCGCTCGACCTCATCGTCCACATCGAATTGTTCGCGAACGAGACCTCGGCCTATGCGGATTACGTGCTGCCCGCGGCGGGCGGCATCGAGAAGGGAGAACTCGGCCGCACGAACGACGACAGGAGAATCGTGTGGATCGACAAGATGATCGACCCGCCGGGAGAGGCGAAACCCGATGGCTGGATTTGGACGGAACTCGGCAGGCGCCTGGGATTCGGCGACGTCATGAAAGAGGAATACAAGGATCCCGGAAAATTCTGGGACGAGATGTGCATCGACAACGATTTTTTGCGCGGCGTTACGCAGAAGCGGCTTCACTCGGTTCCCTGGCGGTGGGTGCGCTTTCCCGTCGCGAGCGAGGATGCCCCCGAGCAGGAAACGCTTTACCTCGAAGGAACGACCGCCACCGGGCAGCCCGAGGGTAAGCGCTTCCCGACGCCGAGCGGGCGGCTCGAGTTCTGGACGGAAGCACTGGAGGAAAAATTCTCGAAAGTCGGACTCTCCGCGCTTCCGGAGTTCTACAGCGAGAAAGAGAATCTCCAGGGGCTGCCGTATCTCGAATATGAACACGGGGATGACGACCTGGAAGTCATCTCTCCGTTCAGCAAGGCGCCCACGGGTTCCCGCGCCGCCAGAATCGTTCAGCCGGATGAGGAAAACTTAGGTCAGGCGCTTCGCAGACAGGGCTTCGAGACGACGCTGATAACGGGCCGCCCGCCCGCGCCGCATTTCCACAGCTGGACGCATTATTTCTGGCAGGCGCAGGAGATGTGGCCGGACCTCTATTGCCAGATTCATCCCATAAAAGCGCAGGAATTGGGTATCCAGGACGGGGAGAAGGTCCGGGTGGAGACCGCGCACGGCGCCATCGAGGCGATGGCCTGGGTGAATGCCGGCATCAGGGAGGACTCGGTATACATTCCCATCGGCTGGGGAGAGCGCCAGCCCTACCACCCCTGGCGGTCGGTGAATTTCCTGACGGACATCGCGCAGCGCGACCCGTGCTCGGACCAGACGAATCTCAAGAGTCTGCTGTGCCGGATCTCGAGGGCGTGATGGGTTGAGAATGCAGGGAAGTATGATCGCGGCCGTAGGGACAGGCCTCTGTGCCTGTCCGGGGAGCCATGTATACGCCTAATTGGCAGGAAAGAACGGGGGATGGGGTGTAGGGGTCGCATATATGCGACCCGGCCTTTTTTCGCCTTCCGTCATGGGCCGCATATATGCGGCCCCTACATGCGGATGGTGGTCCTTCGCAGATTGCTGAACATTGGAATGACGGTAATGGCGAATCACGGGCGGCCACGGGGGGC
>WTGD01000420.1 GCA_011523725.1 Nitrospinota bacterium | reverse complement strand
GTTCCTGGGTATAGACAAGCGAAGAAGGTTCCCTCCCCTCGTAACGCCCACCTTCGAGGAGTGGTTCGAGGGGCGCCCCGCATCCCGAAACGGCTCCCACGCGCGGGGAAAAGTCCTGTTCCTGAACGATACGTTCACGAACTTCAATTACCCCGAAATCGGCAAGGCCGCGGTCAGGGTGCTGGAGGCGGCGGGCTTCGAGGTCGGGCTGGCGGAGACCGGTTGCTGCGGACGGCCCATGATATCGCACGGCCTCTTGCGCGAGGGCCAGAAGCTCGCGCAGGAGAACATCGCGCGCCTCGCCCCCGCCATAGAAGCCAGCCTGCCCATCATCGGCGTCGAGCCGAGTTGTCTCCTCACCTTCCGGGATGAATATCCCGACCTCGTGGCGGGCGAAGCGCCCAGGCGTCTGGCGGAGAATTCCTACATGCTCGAGGAATTTCTGCAGAACCTGCATGAGAAGGGCGAACTCGACCTCAGGTTCAAGTCACAGGCTCAGGGAAAAGCCCTCTTCCACGGCCATTGCCACCAGAAGGCGCTGGTGGGCACGGGCCCTTCCCTCGGGATACTGGGCATGATTCCTGATCTCGAGGTGACCCAGATTCCCTCGGGCTGCTGCGGGATGGCCGGTTCGTTCGGCTACGAGAAAGAACACTTCGACGTCTCGCTCGCCATCGGCGAGACGAAACTCTTCCCGGCGCTCCGGGCGGGCGATGAAGACGCGGCGGTCATCGCCAACGGCGTCTCCTGCCGCCAGCAAATCGCAACCGGCGTCGGGAAGAAGGCCGTTCACATCGCCGAGGCGCTCGCCGACACTCTGGATGAGTAGATTTTAATTTTTTAACAATTTGATAAACAACAAGATGAAATTGATTCTTCATGTTGCTGTTTAAGTATATCAATCCGGGTTCCGGATGACGGAGCGCAGGGTCTCGCCGCGCTCCATGGCCTCGAATGCGGGCTCCACGTCTTCGAGGCCGATCACCTTCGTGACCATGCGGTCGAGGTCGAGTTCTCCCTTTTCGTACCAGTCGGCGAGCAGCGGGAAATCCCTCGAGGGCAGGCAGTCCCCGTACCAGGAGACGCGCAGCGCGCCGCCCAGGCCGAAGAACTGGAGCATGGGCAGTTCCATCATCATGTCGGGGGCGGGCACGCCGATGAGCGTGCAGGTGCCGGCCAGATCGCGCGACCACATGGCTTGTAAGAGCGTTTGCGGCGTTCCCACGGCCTCGAAGGAGTAATCGACGCCGTTCCCGCCGGTGAGTTCCTTGATGGCCTCCACCGGGTCGGTTTCGGACGCGTTGACGACGCCGGTCGCGCCGAATTCCCTGGCCCAGTCCAGCTTGTTCTCGGCGATGTCGACGCCGATGATCTTGGACGCGCGCGACATTTTCGCGCCCATGATGACGCTGCAGCCCACGCCGCCGCATCCAAACACCGCCACGGTGCTCCCGCGCCGCACCTGCGCCGTGTAGAGGCATGCGCCCACGCCCGTCATGACGCCGCAGCCGATGAGGCAGGCCTGTTCCGGCGTGCAGACGGTCGGCACTTTCACCGCCTGTTTCGCGGCGACGACGGTGTGCGTGCAGAACGTGCCGATGCCGATGGAGGGGCTCAATACCTGCCCGTCTTTTTTCGCGTGCATCTTGGATTCAGCGTTCAGGCTGGCGGCGCAGAGATTCGGCTGGCCGATGGCGCAGAACCGGCAGTTGCCGCAGGGGGCGCGCCATGCCAGAACGACGTAGTCGCCCACCGCGAGGTCGGATACGCCCTCCCCCACTTCCTGGACGACCCCGGAGCCCTCATGGCCCAAGAGGTAGGGGAATTCGTCCCCGATCTTCCCAAGCTTGTAGTGCAGGTCGGTGTGGCAGACGCCGCTGGCCTGGATTTTCACCAGCACCTCGCCCGGACCCGGGGAGCCGAGTTCGATTTCCTCCACTTCCGTGCGTTCACCCGCTTTTCTTGAAATCACGCCATGGCCGATGATGCTCATACGCTTCCTCCCCGGTCGTATATCCTGGGCGCGCCAGCTATAATGCGCCGCGCATACTGAAAATTTCCGTTGACGACTTTATTCTCCCCCACGAGGGATTATCGCGCAAGGAGACGAAATGACAGAAGATTGGTATCCGCGTTTTTCCGAAGAGGAAATGAACAGGCGTCACGGCATGGCGAAAGACCTGATGGAAGAAGAGGGGCTGGACGCCCTCTTGCTCTTCGGCATGGGCGGGACGAACCGGAACGCCCAGGCGAACATCTACTGGCTTTCATGCTACCGGGACTTCAACCACTGCTATCTGATTTTCCCGAAAGAAGGCCCCCCTTCCCTGTTCACGGGTCTCTACAACCACCTGCACAACGCGCAGATGCAGTGCATCTTCGAGGACGTACGCCATGGAGCCTACGGCAACCCCGAACGCATGGCGGACCAGCTCGACGCCCTGGGGCTGGGGAACGCGCGGGTCGGCCTGGTGGGAATCAACCCCCGCTTCAGGATTCTGCTGCCCTTCGAGCACATGGACTACCTGGGGGAGCGCTTCCCCGAAGCGGAATGGGTGGACGTGAGCGCCAGATTCAGGGACTTGCGGCTGATCAAGAGCGAAGAGGAAATTGAATGGCTGACCGAGGCGGCGCGTCTCACCGACCTCGCCATGGAAGCGGCCCGGATCCACGCGAAACCGGGGATTCCCGAGATCGAGCTCTCGGGCCGGATGGCCGCCGCGTTCAGAGAGCAGGGCGGCGAACAGATGGTGCAGTTCGTGACGGCCACGCCGATGGCGAACCCCCGCACGCCCGTCCCCTGGCAGAACCCGACGCGGAGAAAACTCGAGGCGGGCGACGTCCTCATCATGGAGATCAGCGCGGCGTACTATGGCTACGCGGGCCAGAGCCTGCGCACCTTCACCATCGGGGCCGATCCCACGCCGCCCTACCAGGCGCTGCTCGACGCCGCCGTCGAGGTGTACGAGGGCGTGGGCAAGACGATGAAGGCGGGCAACTCCGCCCAGGCCGTCTTCGAGGCCACGGACCCGCTGCCGGAGAAGGGCTTTCAGATCTACGATTCCCTCGCCCACGGCTTCGGCACGGATTTGCTCCAGCCCTCCATCGGCATCCGGGGTTCGAACTACCTCGCGCCGCCGGCCGACTTCAAGTACCGCGAAAACATGGTGATGGTGATCCAGCCGAACCCGATGGACGCGGAAGGCCGGGGCGTACAGATGGGCGACATGGGTATCGTCACCCGGGAGGGGTTCCGCTCCCTGCACACCTTTCCCATGAAGGCGTTCCGCTGCGACGGGTGAGGACGCCCGGTCCGAGGCGAGCGGGATCGACCAACGAGAGGGGAATCCGTAGGGACAGGACGCGACCTGCGGGACAGCCCTGAGGAGGGGCTGTCATTACAAAAGGTGTTGCGGTTTTGATCGTCATTCCAGCGAAAGCCGGAGTCCAGAGCTGACGAGGAAGGCAACCAATATTTCTTTATAAAGAAATCTCTAAGTACGAGGATTTGACGCGACCGATGGAAGAGGAAGAATGACTCCCCCCTTGAGGGGGAGTCAACGAGGCAAGGGCGAAGCCCGCAGGCGAGTTGGTGGGGGGACATGCCACAGAAAAAGCTCCCCCCACCGAATCGGCCTTCGCACAAACCGCTCGGCCTCTTCGACTCCCCCTCAAGGGGGGAGTGAAATTCAAAAGCGTGCGCCCAACTCAAAATTGCTCTCCGGGGGTTTTCAGCAGGCCCATATCTGTGGCCCATGACGGACGTCGAAAAAATTCGGGTCGCATGTATGCGACCCCTACAGAACCCCCCAACCCTCCTTTTCGGGACTTTTCCAACAACCCCGCAATACGCCCCGCTCCGTCCGTTGCGCCATGGCGCGTGCGCGCATAGAATCCGGGCGTCGTCACAGCACGACAGACTCGTTTTTCTTCTCATCAAAAAGGAAACCATCCGTGGAATTCGTCATCAAGATTTACGACAGACCCGAAGCGGCCGAACTGCGGGACGTACACCGGAAGGCGCACCTCGATTATCTCAAGAGCTTCGACGACGTCACCCGCTTCGCGGGTCCGTTCCTGACCGACGACGGCGAGCTCGAACTGGGCAGTTTCCGCATTCTGGACCTGCCCGACCGCGCCGCGGCGGAGGCGCACGTGGCGAACGAGCCGTTCATCATCGAGGGGATTCAGGAGCGGCCTTCGGTTCATCGCTGGCGCGCCACCGTGCCCTACTCCTGGCGCGATTGCCCGCGAAAAGAAGGGAACCTCCAGTTCTACGTCCATGCCCATGACAAGGCGGACGGCGGCGCGATCCGAAAGAGTCTGCACGAAGAACACGTCGCCTACCTGACGGAGAACAACGACTCGGTGATGGTGCGCGGCCCCCTGGTCACCGATGACGGCGAGACCAGAAACGGCAGCGTGCTCTTGCTCGATTTTCCCGACATCGAGGCAGCGCGGGCGTTCTGGGCGGAGGAGCCGTACAGCCGCGCGGGCCTGTACGAGAGCGTGGAGTTCTACGCCTGGCGCTTCGGGCGGGTGTTCGACAGATTCAAGACGCCCGTATCGTAGCCATCCGCAAAGGGGTTCTCAAAGAATCTCGCCGGTGAACTCCGACCGCACCCGCTCCTTGAGCGAGCGGACCGCCTTGAGAGACATCTTGAGGACCTGTTTCTCCCTTCGCGACATCGCCGACTTCCGCACGTAGCGCGTCGCCTTCCGGATGCGACGGAAGTCCCTGAGTTGCTGGCGAAGCAGGATGAACGTCAGGTGCTCGAGGGCGGCGGTGTAGTCGTCCACCTCATCGTCGCTGAAGACTTCCGCCTCGTGCAGCAGACGGATGCGCTCGTAAGTGGAGGTCGCCTCGATGCCCTCTTTCAGGGCGAGAAGCCGCACAGCCCCGACAAAGGGGAGGATGCCCCCGTGCTTGATGTTTATCGCCTGCGGCAGGCCCTCTTCCACCTTTTCCGTGCGCAGGATGCCGAACAGGCCGAGAGCGACGTGCCTGTCGTTCTCGGTCTGGAACATCGCCTGGAGAACGGCGGGTTCTCTCTGCACGAACGTCGTGATGTGGTTGCGCAACTCGCGCCCCAGGGCGAGATCCCCGCAGGCGGTGTCGAAGTCGAAGAAGACGTCGCTCAACTGAACCTGGAACGTGCTCCGCTTCTGGAACCAGCGCAGGGTCTGGAGCTTCCACTCGGAGATCGACTTGCGCCAGAGCGGGTTCGTGGCCATCACGTTGCCGTCGCACAGGGGGAAGCCGATGGCCTCGAGGTTCCAGGTCAGCAGTTCGGAGAACTGGATGAAGTAGTCGTTGATCTCGTTGTGCCGCTCCACGGGATAGTCTTCGAGGATGATGCCGTTGTCCTGATCGGGGTTGATGAAGTTCTCCCCCCGGCCGCCCGAACCCATGACGATCACGGCGTACCGCACGGGCGGAGCGCCTCCGCCCGCCTTTTCGATGGTCGAGACTACTTTTTCGACTACCTGCCGGTAGATGTCGTTGTTCACGTGCGTGAGCAGCGCCTGAATGTCGGGCGCGGGGAGGTTGTCTTCGAGCAGTTCCTGCGCCACGACCGCCTGGACGGCTTTCACCTCTTGCAGGCCGTAGAGTTCGGGGACCTGTGTGAGCGCGTCGATGTGCTCCACCACATTCGCGGCCGCCACGGCCATGGCGTCCTGCAGATCCAGCAGGCCGAGGGGGCGGTTCGCCTCGTCCACCACGGGCATGTGGCGGTGGCCGAGGCGGCGCATTCTCGCGATGGTGTGATAGAGGTAGTCCCCCTGCTTCGCGGAGTAGACGCGGGACGTCATCACCTGCGCTATCGTCTCCGTGCCGTCGCACCGCAGGGCGACGCGGTGCGTTACGTCTTTTTCCGTAAAAATGCCGGTGAGCTTGCCTTCCTCGTCCGTCGCGAGAACGCAGTTTGCATTCTTCTCCGCCATCCGGGAGATGACCAGCCTGAGATTCTCCGAAGCCGGAACGATGAGCGCATTGGTTTTCAGAAAGTCATCCACAAGGCAGGAGAAAATTCGCGTCTGGGATTTCATGGGCTTCGGTGTCCGTCTTCGCGGTGGATGTCCGGGAACGCCTCGGGTTCATGTCGCATCCATTGACACATTATAGCTTAGTTCTTCATGTGTTTGTCCAAGCAGGCGATGCACTTTCCTGTCGCCCTCTCCTCACCCAAGCGCCACTCGGAAAAACTTCCAGGCGCGTTTTCCCAATTCAACCGTTGTGAGAAAATCCCGCTGTCGAGACGGAACTGTTTTCCACTCATCGCCGCTCAGAAAGGAGCGATGCCGTGCCCGAGACCCCGTGCCCTGAACGCAGAGACGAAATATCCGATAGTGACGCCTGCCCGGCCTGTGGGGAAGTCAACGAGGCGAAACCCGCGGTTGATGATGGCGGCGAAAAACCCCTGAACGTCATCGACGCCAAGGCGATCGTCGTGAAGGTCATGTGGGGAACGGGCGCCTTGATGCTCTGCGGCGGCCTGGGGGCGCTCTCCATCGGCGCAACGAAACCCGCCGTCGGCCTCCTGGGCCTGGGCGGCCTCCTCTTCGCCGGATCCTACGCGGTGGACTGGTGGACTTGAGGGGACGGTTTTCCAGCTTGGACCCTTCCCCCTTCAAGTTGTTACAGACCGAGGAGAGAGGAAATTCACACCCCCCTTGAGGGGGTCGGGCTTCCCGAGGGGAAAGCCTGACAGAGGCCGAGCGGTTTGTGCGAAGGCCGATGTGGTGGGGGGTAAAATGCGTTTTATCGCCATTCCGAATTATACCCCCCACCGAATC